>JAKIYB010000030.1:14712-16820 GCA_022708765.1 Armatimonadota bacterium
GGCATTTCGCGCCATCCGCTACGCGGGCGAGCACCGCCTCCCGCGTCTCTTCTGAAAGCGTCTCGCCGGTGCAGATGAGCAGCGGCACGTCGCGCAGCAGGTCAATCCCGACGCGGTGATCATAAAAGACCACGCCATTGAGCGGGCAGAAGCCGCTGTGGAGGTCGTCGTTTGGGTATTCGTCCACGCCGTTGCCGGCCTGGTAGCGGGCGGCAATCTCCTTCCGTCGCGAGACGCACGGCTCGTTCCAGTAGCTCATTCCCGCGCGCGGCACGACGCCGTGGGTGAGCAGGTGCACGATGTCGAAGACCGCCTCGTGCCGGGTCTCCTTTCCCGGGCCACCGGGGCCGAAGAGATGCTCCCTGGAGGCCCACCACTCAATCCCCTCGCGCTTTGCCCAGGCGGAGTCCGGCAGGCAGATGACCGCCACCTCCGGGCGCGCGTCGCGGAAGGTGTACGGGCGCGGATGGCGCGGCAGGTACTCCCGCGTGAACCAGCGATGCAGCTTGCCGTAGGCGGTGGTGAGATAGCCCTTCTTGCGATAGTTCACCACCAGCGGATTCTCGGCGCCGCGATGGCCAATGGGGTTGGCCTCGATCTCCACCCACTCCTCCGGCGAGGTGCTCACCGGCGTGATGAGATTGTAGAGCGCCTCGGTGTAGACGGCGTCCAGCCCCAGCCAATAACAGAGCTTCAGCGCGGAGAGGTACTCGTCCGGGCTGTGGCCTGGATTGCCGCCTTCCAACGTGCCGACCGTGCGGCTGCCCCAGAAGAAGTCCATCCCCCACAGGTCCAGCACCGCCCAGCACTCGCGGCCGTATTGTTTTGCCGCGCCTATTGCCAGCGCCAGCATGAGTGGGGCGAACGACTCCTTCAGCACCTTCGGCGCGGGAATCATGCCGGCGCGCGCCAGCAGGTGCGTCATCGAAGGGAAGACCAGCTCCGCCACGCTGGCCGCGCCATGCGCCGCGTACCGTGCCGTCACCTCGGCCGCCGCCGCCGTCAGGCCCTCGTATGCTTCCTCCACCCCCTGCCCGCGCGGATCGTAGAAATACGGCCCCGGGCCCACGTCGTAGTGGTGCAGTTGCCGGTGCTCCACCTCGTCCCACACCACGCCGAGGAAGTGCCCGGTGCGCGCCGCGTCCGCGAGCTGTTCGGGGGCATATTCCGCCCGGCCGGTGCCCTCGACCCACGGCCCCTGGATGTCGCCGTAGGTGTTGTTGAAGAGGAACGGCATCTCCAACCGCGCGCACATCTCGCTGATGCGGCGGGGGGCGTCCGGCTTCTTCGGCGCCAGCGAATCATAGAAAAGGGTGAAATCCGCTCCCACCTCGCGCAACGCCGTGGCCAGGTGCGCCTCGGTGAAGTATTTACCGAACCAGCAGCCGTAAATGGTGGCGAACCAGTCCTCCGCGCCGGGCAGGATGCTCTCGACGCCGACGCGAAAGGGGGTTGAAGCAGGTGGCATCATCAGTCGCTCCCTGCCAACGCTCATTCCTCGACACGCCCCGAAATCCTTCCCGAAAACCGCGCGCCGCGGATTCAGGCCTATCGTTCCGTTCCCCGCCCCCGGCAATCGCCGGTTCTCGCATACCCTCCCCGAACCGGAGCGAGGGCTGGACGTAGAAGAGACAGCCCTCAAATCGTCGGATGCGTGCTCGATGTGCTGTAAATGAGAGTAGCGTCATTGGAGACTAATCCCGTAAACCTGTCGAATACCGTGTAAAGAGATGCAGAAGGGGATCGGGAAATTTTTCGCAGGATCATTTTCCCAACCAGAAGGAATATTGCTATTGGTGTCCAATTCTACCTATTACTTCAACATCGTGCCGCACACGGATGCTGTTGGTGATGCCCCGGCAAAGTACCGCTGATTGTTGTCGGCTAATAACATCAACGTTCGTGTCTTTTTTACGGCACCAGAGATCAGCAGGAGTTTGCCTGATGGACGAACAGCAGCTTGTCGTTTTATCTCATGAGATCAGCTCGCGTTTACATGAGTTGCTCCCGTATGTATCTGATGAGTACAGAGAGAAGAATGCCCAGCAGATTGTCCGGATAACGGAAACGTCCGTACCATTAGATGATCCGGCATGGGGATCCGTCAG
>JAKIYB010000310.1:0-282 GCA_022708765.1 Armatimonadota bacterium
ATTCATCTGGTGGAGGGTCGAGGGATGTCCGGTGGGGTAGTGAAGACCGTCTCCACCTCGACGATGATTAATCAGCTTGCGGAGATGTATGATTTGCCGCTGCACGAGACACCTATCGGCTTTAAATATATCGCGCAACTGATGATGGAGGACGACATCCTCATCGGCGGCGAGGAGAGCGGCGGCATCGGCATCAAGGGACATATCCCGGAGCGCGACGCTACGCTGGCCGCGCTGCTGCTCGCCGAGATGATGGCGATGCGTCAAACCACCCTCGGCGGG
>JAKIYB010000310.1:312-5943 GCA_022708765.1 Armatimonadota bacterium
CCGCCACCGTCACGCCGGAACAGCGCGAGCGCCTGCGAGCGCTGGCGCCGGAATCACTCAATGGCGTGCCGCTCACCGACATGTCGGAGAAAGACGGCCTGAAGCTCTGGTTCGCCAATGGCGACTGGCTGCTTATGCGCGCCTCCGGCACCGAGCCGGTGCTGCGCGTGTATGCAGAATCCGCGTCCATGGATAAGGTGCAGGCGCTGCTGCACGCCGGCGTGGAACTGGTGGAGCAGGCGAGTATTGAGCGGGTGGCGGGGTAACGATTACAGAAACCTGGCAGACGGTAAGATACGGCGACAATTCATCAATGCGGGAGAAGGCGTACAATGCTGCAGGGATTCGTCAATGTTCCGCTCGAGATGGCACTGGGCACGTCAAGCGCACCCGTTGATGTGCAGGTAAGTGGAGAGGGGGGCTCGTGGGTTCTCCCCGCTTATCTGGTCAGCGATGGCACCTGCCGCGCACGCTTTGCCGCGCCCCTGCCTGGACGGTATACCTACAGCGCGTCCACCGGCGCGCAGGGCGAGATAACCGTCGCGCCGTATGCGGGAGAAAATCCATTGTACCGGCACGGCCGCCTGCGGGTGGCAGCGACACGACGTTCGCTCGAGCATGCAGATGGTACGCCTTTCTTCTGGTTGGCGGATACCTGGTGGATGGGTCTGACTACGCGACTGGACTGGCCGCGGGGATTTCATTCGCTTGTTGCCGACCGGGTGATAAAGGGCTTTAACGCCGTACAAATGGTCGCCGGACCGCTACCCGACTTCGATGCCGTTACCGGTGCGTGGAATCCTCAGCAACAGAACGAGGGTGGATTCTCCTGGAAGGAGAACTGGGCGGCGCTGAATCCTGCCTATTATGACGACGCTGATCGCCGCATTGCGGCGCTGGTAGATGCCGGTCTACTACCGATTATTGTCGGCATGTGGGGCTACTACCTGCCGTTCATGGGTCGCGAGCGGGCGATGGCGCACTGGCGCAATCTGGTAGCGCGCTACGCCGCATATCCGGTGGCCTGGTGTATTGCCGGCGAAGTGAATATGCCGACGTATAGTCTCTTCGCTGACCAGCAGAAGGCCGCGGCGGCGCGCAACGAGCAGGAAGCGGGTTGGACGGAGGTGGCGCGCATGGTGCGGCATCTCGATCCCTACCGCAATCCCCTCACGGCTCACCCCTCGCATCCTGATTCGCGCGCGATGCTGCATGATGAGTCGCTGCTCGATCTGGACCTTCTGCAGACGGGGCACGGTGGCTATCAATCACTTGGTCCGACGGTGGAGACGGTGCAGGCCTGCCTGGCGAAAACTCCACCGATGCCTGTTATCAACAGCGAGGTATGTTACGAAGGCATTATGGGCGGAAGCTGGCACGAAGTGCAGCGTTTCCTCTTCTGGACATGTCTCACCCTCGGTTGCGCCGGCCACACCTATGGCGCGCAGGGCATCTGGGCGATGAATTCGCGCGAGGAGCGGTTCTACGGTACCACACCGAACTGGGGTGACGGCTTCTGGCAGGACGTCATGCACCTGCCCGGCTCGATGCACGTAGGGATGGGGCGGCAATTTGTCCTGCGCTATCCCTGGTGGAAGCTCACACCCCGCGAAGAGCCGGCGCTGCCGGAAGGCCGCCTGTCCGCCTTCTCCTGCGGCATTCCCGGCGCGCTGTCCATCATCTACCTGCCAGTCGGCTGTGTGGCTAACGAGTTGCGCGGCATGCACAACAGTTGGGCGACCGATGTGGCCGAGATCGCGCTGGAGCCGGGCGCGTATCGCGCCTGCTATCTCAACCCGCGTACGCTGGAGGAACTACCCATCGGCGCGGCAGTTCCCGGCTGCACGGGCCGCTGGACACCGCCACCCAAACCATCCATGGAAGACTGGGTGCTGGTTGTGGAAAATCCCGATGCCCTGCCGCGCTGATTACGGCACCTTCACCCGAATCAGCTCCATCCCCGAGCCCGCGTACAGGTAGCCGTCCACCACCGCTTTGCCGACCCAGGGCCATTTTTCATATTCGGCGAAGACGTCAATGTCAATGGCGCCGTCGCGGTAGCGGAGGAAGGTGGCGTAGGGCCCGCAGAGGGCGATGACGCGGCCGTCCTCCAGCGTGAGCATGCCGGCGCGACGGATGTGGCTGAGCGGGGAGTGGCCCAGCGCCAGCACCCGCATTGTCGCCGGGTCGGTCACGAAGAGTTGCTGAACGGCGGAGCCGTAGAGCAGGCCGTCGCCGCCAAGTGTCAGGTTGCTGATCTCGATTTCGCCAGGTACGGGGACGATGGGGTTGCCGACCACGGCGCGTGCGCGCGGATCCCACTTGAACAGGCGGGCATCCGTCTGCCCCACGGCCACCCCGCCGCCCAGTAGCGCACTGGCAACGAGTAGCGTGCCATCGGGCAGCGGGCAGAGGGCGGTAAGGCTCTCCTCGCCCAGCGGATTCGGCACATAGTCAATGCCGTCCGTCTTCGGGTCGTACCAGGCGATAACCCCCCGCAGGAAGCCGTAACCGGAGACGCTGGCGATGTAGATGTTGCCGTCGGCGCCCAGCGCCATGTCATACGGCCGCTGCTGATTCGGGGCAACGCACCCATAGTTCGCGGGGTTGCAGCCGCGCTCGGCGTCCGGCGGTTCAGGATCGCGTACGGCACCAGCTTTGAAGGGTTGTGCGGGATTATAAATCTGCAAGGTTGCGCCGGTATACGACGCGATAAAGAGCTTGTCATAGGCGTTGACGAACGAGTAGGCTTCCGCGCCGGGGATGAGCCCCAGATTCACGCAGGCGCCCGTCGCGGGATCGAACTGGAAAAGATACTCTGGCTGAATGGAGGTGGCGTAGATTTTGCGGTCCGGGCCATCGCCCACCCGGTGCAGCACCATAGGACTGCCCTGGTATCCGGGCGCTTCCACCGCGCGCGTGCCGTCCGCCCAGCAGGTGCGGTCCAGCGCCGGCGGCGCTTCCGGCACCGGCAATAACTCGCCATTCGCAAGCAGGTATGCCGTATCATTGCAGGCGCCATACACCTGGCCGTCGCAGCCAAGAAACAGGCTGGGGAAACCTTCCGTGCGTAGAGTTTTTGGCAACAGGTGGCAGAGCGTCTCGGTAGCCGGGTGGTAGGCGATGAAATCCATCCGCCCGCAGCCCACTCCGCCGTAAATCCAGCCATCCGGCCCTGCGACAAGGACGCGCAGGTAACATTCCACATCGTCCACGCGGCCCAGATCGGTGATCAGGTCGGTGGTCGGATCAATGCTGAACAGGTGTGCGTTGGAGGAGGTGCCGCCATAAATCAGGCCGTCCGTGCCGACGGTATACGACCAGACGAAAGTGTCGCCGGGGACCGCCTGTCCGAGATCGGTGAGCGTGCTCGCTTCCACGTCCAGCTTCAGCACGTGCCCCTGGTGAAAGGTGCCCAGATACAGGTTGCCCTGCGGGCTGACCGCCATTGCCCAGGCGCCGCCTTCGCTACTCGTCCAGATGTCGAAGTGCTCGCCATCGGGATGATAGGCGACCAGGTCGGTACTCTGATGATAGAAGTAGTTGACATAGAAGCGCTCGCTGCCCGCAGGTCCGGGACCGACCAGTCGCGCCGGCGATGAACCGCGTCCATTGAAGGTGCCTAGCGCCTCGAATGATGTTACCTGGCGTTCGGTCGTCATGCCGTTCTCCTTATGCGTGCGCGGTACTTTTCGTCCGTAGTTCCGCTTCGATCGCAGCCGACTGGCGGAAATACGCATTACGTGTCTGCAGGCCGTACTCCGCGCAGAGTTCGGGCACCGTCACGCCCTCTAGCGCGCCAAGGGCGAAGACACTGGCGGGATAATTATGATCAATGGTCACCTGATATGCGCGCTCGGTCAGCAGGCGATTGATGCCGCTCTGCTCATGCTCCATATCGGCGATGTTGTAATCCACGTGGAAGAGCCGGCGGTCGAAATTGAGCCGGGCGGTCATGATGGGATGCAGCTTCCAGAGACTGAACTGCTCGTAGCGCCGGCCGATGCTCATCAGGTCGAGGCCGGTCATGTCAATGAGACGGCTGTCCTCTTCATACGCGGAAATGACGTAGGCACCGGCCATCAGCGCCCAGTGGTTGAGCAGTTGGCCGCCGGTGAACATGGAGTGGAAGCAGATCAGGTCCACTTCCTCCATCTGCAACGCCTCCGCCTGGTGCGGGAAGTTCAGGTCGTAACAGATTGAGTGGGCAATGCGGCCGAAATCGAGTGCGTGCACCGCTGGTCCGGCGCCAGGGGTAATGCCGCGCCGCATCTCGCCGATGGTCGGATGCACCTTGTCATACTTACCGACGATCTCGCCCATGCGATCGAGCACCACCGCGCTGTTGTAGCAGCGGCCATCCACCACGGTGGGTATGGGGATAACGAGATTCACCCGGCATTCGCGCGCCAACGCACTGAAATGCTCGGTTACGGGGTTTGGTAGCGGACCCGCCTCGCACCAGCGCTCGATGGGCAGGTTGTGGTGCAGGAAGAGTTCTGGAAAGATGATCAGGTCCGGCCGGGCGACGGCCGCCAGCCGCAACAGCTCAGTAGCCCGCTGGAGTCCGTCTTCAAACGCCTGCCCGGGTGCGATGCCCCAGGCAATAGACGAGATGGTGACATAACGCGCCATACTATCTCCTTATACTTACAGAGCGATGGGTATATATTCGTCCGGTCCAAAGGGCAACGATGTGCCCAGGCGGCACGATTCGTAGGCTTTTAACACCAGCATGGTGGATTTGGCCGCCTCTTCCGCATTGCAGGGGGAGAGTCCGTCGCCGCGCACGCACGCCGCGAAGCGATCCAGGTGCTGATAATGGCCTTTGTCCGGCCCGCCGATGAAGAAGTCGTTACGGCCCTCGCGCAGGCGCTCTTTGATGAGCTGCTGGCAGGACTCATAGAAGCCTTCGATGCCGGGCTGCTGGGTGGCGGCGCGGGGGTCGGGGCTGGCATAGACGCGGCGGAATGACTCGCCTTCGATGCCCGTTACGCGGATTTCCATGCAGTGGTCTATGGCAATCATCGCGCCGCCGCAGGTGATCTCGATAAGCTCCTTGGGGTAGTCAAGAGTGCCGACGGCCGAGTGGGGCAGCGTGGCTAGCGAACCGTCCTCATAACGGATGATGATGGTGAAGTTGAAACGCGCCGAGCCCATGGTATAAACCTCGACCGGGCGCAGGTCACCCATGAAAAGGTTTGCCAGATCAATGAAGTGGGTCATCTCATTGATGATGGCGCCGTCTTCAAAGGCCCACGGTTTCCAGGTGAGCACGTCGTCGTTCACGCGGATCATGATGCAGGTTTGATCCTCTTCTGGCAGGCGCGGGCGCAGGGAGGAGTTGCGGTCGAAGCGCCAGGGGGTAATCGTCGGGTTAGCGCGCCAGCGCCGCAGAATCTCGACGGCATCAATGATGGCGGGGGATGAGCGGCGGTTATGGCCGACGCAGAAAGGGATGCCCGTCTCACGCACGACTTTCAGAATTTGCGCCACTTCTTTCGCGGAGCCTGCCATCGGTTTTTCGACATAGACCGCCTTCCCGGCGCGGGCGGCGGCTTCGATAGCCTCGGCGCGCAGGGTATGCGTGGTGGCGAGCACCACCAGGTCGAGCGCCGGGTCTTTCAGCAT
>JAKIYB010000311.1:0-4173 GCA_022708765.1 Armatimonadota bacterium
GGCCGGTCATCGGCGTGGTGCCGGTGCTCGGCGCGGTGTTGCTGCACCCGCACACGGCCGGCTACTTCTGGCCGGTGCTCATCGGCTTCACGTCGCTGCATCTCTTCGAAAGCAAGTATCTGATGCCGCGCATTCTCGGCGACCACCTGGGCATTCATCCCATCATTATCATCATCTCGCTGATCGTGGGGTATGAATTCCTCGGCCTGCTCGGGATGTTCATCGCTCCGCCGGTGGTCGCCATCATCCGCTTCATCCTCGCCATGCGCCGCGGCGAAGGGCCGTTCGCCGCGCCGGACCAACCCGCGCTGCCGGGCCTGGTAGATGACGCGAAGGAAGCGGTCGCGCAACACGCATGACCGTGCCGTGCCGACGGTGCTTGACGTGACCTTGCATTATTGACTACAATACCCCATTGTGTGGCTGTCTGAGGCGCTGGCCGCGGATATCCGCACGATTTCCGTTTATCAGGAGGATTGCCGGGTGACCACCGAGCAATTTGAACAGCAGTTCTACGCCGAGAGTTCCGCGGTGCAGGTATTGAACGACACTGTCGCCGATTTCCTGCTTCATCGCGGGCATGCCGCCAAAATTGGCGAAATCGCCACGCTGGTGGGAAAACGCATCGGCGCGAGCGCGAAACTCATCCGGCAGGCGCTGGCGACGAACCCGCAGTTCGTCGGCGAAGAGCGCCGCTGGAACCTGGCGCTGCGCACGCTCTTCCACCGCCCGGTGGAGGGCGCGTTGCGGCAGGCGCTGTGGTTGTACGGGAAGCCGATGACGATGGCCGAGCTCTGCAACGAGATGGCCGTGCTCAACGCCCGCGCGCCGGAATATTTCCAGATGATGCTGCCGGCGTTTCTGGCTGAGCGCCCGGAAGCCTACTTCCAACTGGAGGATGGCCGTTGGGGCCTGCGCGCCTGGCTGCTCGATCCCAATGCCGCCGATGAAGACGGTCTGCTGCTGCGCAACTTCTTCACCGAGTTGGATGAACTGGCGCCGCTGCTGGCGCAGATCACCGCCGTGCCGTTGGCGCCGAAGATGAGCGATGCCGACGCCGCCCTCGCCGTACTCGACGCGGTTGATCGCCCGCTGAATACCAAACTCCTTTCCGTGGCGCTGTGGAAACTGCGCGAGGGCGAGTTCGACCCGATGGCCGCCTTCCTTGCGCTGCTCGCGGACGAACGGCTGCACCTGCTCGCCGGAGGCGAGTGGATTCAGGCGAGCAAACTCACCGACGTCGCCGTCTCTCTGCAAAAACTCTCCGCGCTGGCCGATGTGGCGCTGGAAGAGGAAGAGACCTGGGAAGGCCCGTACGTGCCGACGCCGGAAGACCTGGGTGAAATTTTCGATTTCGTGGTGGAACACGACCGCCCGCAGAAACTCTCCGACCTCATCGAGGGCGTGCTCGAATACGGCAAAGCCTCTCCGCGCTACGCCTCGCTGTATGAAGGACTGCTGGCTGCGCTGCAGAGCGATTCGCGCTTCCAGCTCGTGGGACGCCAGACCTGGACGCTGCCCGCGCTCATCCCGCAGGAAGTGCTGCAGGTGCCGGAAAGCCTGATGCCGGAAAGCGTGGATGCCAGCACCTTCACCGATCCCGAGACGGATGCCGAGTTGGAAGACGAAGGACTGGAAGCCAATCTGGCGCTGTGGGTTCACGACCCGCGCTACGAGGATTTTGGTGGCGAGCACGAAGTGGAGCTGTCGCCGGACATGATGAGCGGCGACACAGTGGAAGAGACGCGCATCCCGCTGCTCTACAACCACCAGCGCATGGGCACGCTGAAGCTGCGCCAGGCGGACATGGCCTTCTTCCCAACGGACACGCCGCTGGCCTGCGTCACCGTGCACGCCGAGCCGGTGGGCACCTTCCAGATGTGGATCAACAACGACGAACTGCTCATCCACGGGTTGGCGGACTGGTACCGCGCGTCGGGAGTGCCGGTGGGCGCGGTGCTCACTTTCCGCCGCGGCGACGAGGCGGATGACTACCTCCTCACCTGGGATGGCGAGATTGACGAGCTTATCGCCATCAGCGAAGAGCGCATCGGTACGCTGCTCGATTTGCGCGAGCAGGCGGAGACCAACGCCTGGTCGGTCTACGAGATCATCCGCAACGTGCTGGTCGGCTATCCGGATGGCGCGCACTTCCTCACCGTCTGGGCGGAGGCGAACGTCGCGCGCCGCACGCCGAAGCGCGTGGTGGCGTCCGATCTCAGCTCCTACCACTGCTTCAACCTCATCTCCAATTCGGAGCGCTGGCGGTTGGACGAGCGCAAAGTGGACCAGGGCCGCAAGAAGACGAAGAAGAAGTTTATCATGGAGTAACCGGGGTCGCGGACCCTGCAGAAGTTCGTTCACCATCGGGGCGCGACATTCGCGCCCCGATGTGCTATCCTTGGCGCGTCGCGCCACCCACGAATGGTGGGTAACACCCGGCGCAACGGGGAACAATAGGGCTGCTATGGATCAACTGACCGGGTATCTGGGCATCATTATCGTCTTTGGTACTATCATTGCCATTCACGAGTTCGGGCATTTCATCGTGGCGAAGTTGAGTGGCATGACGGTGCACGAATTCGCCATTGGCTTCGGCCCCGCGCTGATCAGTCGGGTGCGTAATGGTACCCGTTACTCGTTGCGACTACTTCCCCTGGGTGGGTTTGTGCGCATTGCCGGGATGGAACCCGGCGAAGAAAATGAACCGAATGGATTCTACACCAAGCCGTTTTTTGCCAAGTTTGCCACCATCCTTGCCGGGGTGACGATGAACTTCATCCTGGCATTGCTCGTTTTCATCATCATGGGTGTGGCCATCGGTCGTTCAACCGGGAAACCGGTGGTGCGTGATGTGACACCCGGTACGCCGGCGGCGCAGGTCGGCATGCAGGCCAGAGACCGCATCATTGAAGTAGCTGGCGTGAAAGATCCGAGCCGTGATGAGGCGATTCGTCTGATCCAGGAAAAGACACCTCCGATATCGGTCGTGGTTTTACGTGGTGATCAACGCCTCACTTATAATCTGACTCCGGTGACCATCGAAGGTCAGGCGGGGAAGAAAATTGGTGTTGTGCTCGGTACAACTTATAAAAAGATCGGTGTTGGCGAATCCATAAAGAATGGCTTTGTTGATACATACGCCGCGACACGGGCGATGATAATCGGGTTGGGGATGCTGGTTACCGGACAGTTGCCCGAGGGGAGTGGCAACGTCACCGGGTTTGTGGGTATTGGCCGCCTGATTCATGATGCCGCCAGCTCCGCATTGCTGTCGCCGGAAAACATGAGCTGGTTCCTTTTCATTTTCGCTCTCATCTCGCTGAACATCGCTATTGTGAATTTACTGCCGATCCCGGCGTTGGATGGCAGTCATCTCGTCATTCTGATATTGGAACGCCTGCGCGGGAAAGAATTTGACCCGCAAAAGAAAGCCATGGTTCATCTCGTTGGGATGGTTCTGCTATTGGCGTTGATGGTAATCATTATTGGGCAGGACATTATTAACTGGGTTCAGGGAAAACCCGCGATTCCCGGGAGATAGTGCCATGATCACCGGCATCTACCCCCTGCCGCGCCATACCACCCGCGCCGTCCGCGTCGGCCCGCTGACCATTGGCGGCGGGGCGCCCATCAGCGTGCAGGCGATGACGAAGACGCCGACGGTGGACGTAGAGGCCACCGTGGCGCAGATTCACGCGCTGGCGGCGGCGGGGTGCCATCTGGTGCGGGTGGCCGTGCCGGATACCGCGTCGGCGCGGGCGCTGACCGCCATCAAGGCGCGCATCCCCATCCCGCTGGTGGCTGATATCCACTTCAACTACACTTTCGCGCTCATTGCCCTCGATGGCGGGGTGGACAAGCTGCGGTTGAACCCCGGCAACCTGAAGAATCCCGCGCACGTGCGCGCGGTGGCGGAGGCAGCGAAGGCGCGCCGGGTGCCCATCCGCATCGGCATGAACAACGGCTCCGTCCCCGCTGACCTGCGCGCGCGTTTTCCCTTCACGCACGAGGGCAACGCGCGGGCGCTGGTGGAAGGCGCGCTGGAGCAGATTCGATTGCTGGAAGAGCTGGATTTCACCGACATTATCGTCTCGCTGAAAGCCTCCGACGTCATCACCACCGTTTATGCCTATCGGCTGATGGCCGCCGCGCGCGACTACCCGCTGCACG
>JAKIYB010000311.1:4269-5921 GCA_022708765.1 Armatimonadota bacterium
GGGGGTGGGGGATACCCTGCGTGTCTCCCTCACTGCCGATCCCGTGGAGGAGGTGGACGCCGGCTGGCACCTGCTGCGCGCGCTGGAGCTGCGCGAGGGCGGCATCACGCTCACGTCCTGCCCCACCTGCGCCCGTTGCGACGTGAACCTTGACCCCATCGTGCACGCGGTGAAGGCCCGCCTCCGCCCGCTGGACCACCGCCTGCGCGCCGAAGGCCGCTCGCTGCGCGTGGCGGTGATGGGCTGCGTTGTCAACGGCCCCGGCGAGGCGCGCGATGCCGACATCGGCATCGCCGGCGCCATCGGTGAAGGCCTCCTTTTCCGTATGGGCCAATCTCTGGGCCGCGTTTCCGAAGCCGACCTCATTGACACCTTCGTCCGTGAAGTGGAAACGCTTGCCGCCCGCGGATAATCCCCATGGGCGTCTCGCCCACCAGGATACGGCGATCAGGCTTCCGGCATGAGCAGGGTGAGTTGTTCTTCCTCGCTGAGGTCTTCCAGCGAGAATTTGCTTACCTTGATTTCGGTGGGGATGGCGATGGGGTATTCGCCGTTGAGGCAGGCCAGACAGAAATTGCCTTTGGGCAGGCCGACGGCGCGGATAAGGCCTTCCACCGACAGGTAGCCGATGGAATCCACGCCTAAATAGTCGCCGATCGTCTGCATGTCCGGCATGCGCGCGGCGAGGAGTTGTTTTTTCTCGAAGGTGTCAATCCCGTAGAAGCATGGCCACTTATACGGCGGCGAGCTGATGCGCAGGTGAATCTCCCGCGCGCCCGCTTCGCGCAGCATCTTGATGGTGCCGCGGGTCGTGGTGCCGCGCACCACGGAATCCTCTACCACCACGATGCGCTGGCCATTCAGGGCATCGCGCAGCGGGTTGAACTTCATGCGCACGCCCAGTTCGCGCATGCGCTGATCGGGCTGAATGAAGGTGCGGCCGATATAGCGGCTCTTGATGAGCCCTTCGCCATAGGGAATGCGCGCTTCTTCGGCGAAGCCGATGGCGGCGGGGGTGCCGGAGTCGGGTACCGAGATCACCATGTCCGCTTTCACCGGGTATTCGCGCGCCAGTTCCTGCCCCATGCGGCGCCGGGAAAGATGCAGCGAGCGGTCGTAGATGTGGCTGTCCGGGCGGGCGATGTAGATGAACTCGAACATGCACATGGAGGGGTGGGTTTCCTCCGCGATCTGGTGGAACTCCACGTTGTCCCGGGTCACGACCACCAGCTCGCCGGCACCGACTTCCTGCAGGTAGCGGGCGCCCACCACGTCCAGCGCGCAGGTCTCCGAAGCAAGCACGTGATGGTGGCCGTTCAGCCGTCCCAGGCTCAACGGACGGATGCCCCACGGGTCGCGCAGGCCGTAGAGCGCATCCGGGGTCAGCAGGCACAGCGAATAGGCGCCTTGCATGCGGCGGACGGCGGCGCGCAACGCGTCAATCAGCGTGTCGGCGTCCTTCGTCTCCTGCGCGATGAGGTGGGCGATGACTTCGCTGTCCGAAGTGCCGCAGAAGACCACGCCGAAGGCCTCCAGTTCGCGGCGCAGTACTGAGGTGTTGATGATGTTGCCATTGTGCGCCAGCGCCAGCGGGCCGAATTTCGTCTCGACGACCAGCGGCTGGGCATTGCAGAGCAGGCTGGAGCCGGTGG
>JAKIYB010000312.1 GCA_022708765.1 Armatimonadota bacterium
GGAAGGCACCCGCCGCCTCCTGGGTTTCCTGAACCAGTACTTCCCCTGTGAAACCGACAGTTGGCCGATGACCGCCAACGAGATGCGCGACCGCTACATGAACAAAGGCGCGCAGCCGACCTTCCTCTATATCTACGCCGACGAAACCTTCGCGTTCTCCGCCAGCGAAGTGACGGTGCTGCGCCAGTATATGGAGCGTGGCGGCTTTCTGTTCCTGGACAGCCGTCCGGACCCCTTCATCAAAGATCTGGTCGCCAGCGAGTTGACGAAAATTCTGCCCGGCTCGCGGTTGAGCGCGGTGTCCAGCGGTCATGCCATCAATCGCTTCCTCTTCCGGCTGTCCGCCCCGGGTGTCGGCGAAAACGTCATTGACCGGAAAAACTACGGCATCTCGCAGGGCAACCGGCTCATCGTCTTCTATACCATGGGCAATTTTTCCCATCTGTATGCCAGCTTCACCTCTGGCAGCGATGAATATATCAAAGCGCAGTACCAGATGGGCGCGAACGTCATGCTCTACGGCATCCGCAAGGGAAATCAGGCGGATGTGGTGCAGCAGGCGGGCGCGAAAGCGGATGTGACGAATCAGGCCATTGACCGCCTGCTCAGCCTCGGTGGGGGTATGGCGCCGAAGCCGACGACGGACCCGAACAAACCGCCGGAATCCATCAAGATCAAGAAAGATCCTCCGCCAGCGACAGAGGGGGGCGACGGCGGCGACGGACAACCGCCCACCCCGCCGGAGGATGAGATGCCGGAAGACATCAAACTGAACGATGACTTTTAACACCAGGCTCCCCTCCCCCGCCGGGGATTGGGGAGCCTGCCCGTTGGACATACTGGCAATAGCAACTCTCGGCCGAGTGGCCGCGTATAATGGGTAGGAGGAACGCATGCTGCGCATAGTTCGATGGCTTCTGGTGCTGGCTCTGTGCCTCAGTCTCGCGCCCGTGATGGCGCAGGACGATGATGATGGCGGCAACCTGGATCCCGGCATGCAGTGGCGTTTCGCCGAAACCTTCTGGAATAACCGCAACTATGAGGACTTCGCCGCGTTTGCCACCCAGTATGCCACCGCGAATCCCGACCACGACAACGTGCTGGAGGCCTGGTGGCGGGTCTATGAAGTCTATCGCGCCTATCGCCCCAATCCAGACCGGAAGAAGGAAACCTACGGCAAAGCCGTCGCCGCGTGCGAGCGCTGGGAGAAGAAATACGCCACGTCAAATAAGAAACGCGCCGCGCAGGGCTTGTGGTATCACGCCCTCCTGGTGGACCGCGAAGGCGGGCGCCCGCAAGGCATTTCACTGCTCACCGATCTGGTGAAGAAATATCCGGAAAATGCCTGGGATAGCGTCTACTGGCATCTGGGCGAGTGGCTGCGCGAAGCTCGCCGCTTCGCCGAGGCTCAAGAAGCCCTTACCACCCTTACGGAAAAATTTGGTCCAAACGATCTCACCGCTCACGGCGTCCACCGTCTGGGTCTTTGCCATTTGGAGTTAGGTAATCAAGCTGCTGCCATTGAAACATGGCAGACCTTCCTCACGGATAAGCGGTATAACTGGCATTGGGGCGGCGTCCACTGGCACGCCATTGACATCGCCGAGCGCCTGAAGCGCATGGGGGAGGAACTGCTGGCGCGCAAGTTCGCGGTGAAGCTAATGGATTCATTCCCAGGCCGTACCGACGACCTTATCGCCCGCGCGCAGACCGTGTTGAATGAAAAGCCCAGTCGGCGCATCTTCGTTTACCCGCACTTCAATTATTATTACTCCACCGACCGCATTGACCTGACGGCAGGGATGAATATGGACTGCACGGAGCAATATAACCTGCTGGTGCGTGCCAGCTACGTGACGAAGGAGAACCCCTTCATCGCGACACTGACCGTTAAACCGAAAGTGGAAATGCAGACGGTGCCCGGTAACGTTAAAAAAGGCGACGACGGCGGCAAGGCCGCTTACACCGCGGACATCACCGTGCCGGATGAGAACGGCCGCATCCAGAGCGATTGGTGGTACAAATTCGAACACAAGGAGAAGGCGAAAGCCCCCGGCAACATCACAGTCACGCGGAAATGGGAAAAAGCCGGCAACACCTGGGGCCAGTGTACCATTCGAATTCAAGCGTCGCCGAACGACCGTTGGAACGTTTACATCTACCTGCCGAACGATAAGACGAACGTGAATAACCTGAGCTTCCAGCCCAACGAAGTGCGTGACAACGGCAAAACCTTCCGCTGGTACGGCTGGTATGATATGAGCAAAGGGTGGGAAATCAAATTCCCCATCGAGGTGGGCGCCAACGTGGCTGAGTATTACCCGCGTATCTTCCTCGACCGCGGTATCGGCATCCCATATCGCGGCGAAGGCGGCAACGCCACGAAAGTCGAATACGACATGAAGGAATACGCCATCAAGCTGGTGTCGGAGAAGGAATACCCCTACTCCATCAGCTTCCCGGGCTATGAAGGCATCACCCTGCAGGAGATCAAGCGATAACGAGAACGCGGTGCTGATACACGACGGCCTCCCCGGACGGGGAGGCCGTTTGCGTTACACCGGCGCTTCATCGAGGATGCGTACTCGCCGCCCCTCGATGCGCAGGCGGCCGTCACAGTAGAGCCGCACCGCTTCAGGATACGCGAGGTGCTCCTGTTCCAGCACGCGCGCGGCCAGCGTCGCCGGGGTGTCATCTTCCCGCACGGGCGCGGTGCGCTGCACGATAATCGGCCCGCCGTCCACCTCCTCGGTGACGAAATGCACCGTGCAGCCGCTCACCTTCGCGCCGTAAGCCAGCACCGCCTCATGCACGTGGTGCCCGTACATCCCCGGCCCACCGAAGCTGGGCAACAGCGCCGGATGGATATTCATCATGCGGCCGGCGTAAGCCGCTTCCAGGTCGCCCGTCAGCATCCGCATGAAGCCGGCCAGCACCACCAGTTCCACGCCCGCCGCGCGAAGGGCATCGAGAATCGCCACTGTGAAAACGCCGCGCGAGGGATAGGCGTGGTAAGGATACACCGCCGTGGCGATGCCCGCGCGCCGCGCGCGCTCCAGCGCGAAGGCTTCCGGCTGATCGCTCACTACCAGCACGATGCGCCCGCGAATCTCGCCCGCGTCAATGCGGTCCATGATCGCCTGCATATTCGAGCCGCCGCCGGAAACCAGTACCCCGATGCGCGTCACGCTGTTGTTCACGTTGCCGTCCTCGTCATGCACAGTAGCGGCGGCCGCGCCGTCGCCCCACCAAGCGTCGCAAAACGCCGGTACGCTGTCAAGAGGCGGGTTCGCGTAATTCTCCCGTGAAAAAACCCGTAACCCTCTTGGCACCGCCGGGGGAATTTGCTATACTAGCGCGCGTTGAGGATCAATCGCGTTCACGCGGGCGGGTGTCCCCCTCTTGTGCGAACGCATCCGTTCTGGTATTATTGATCCGGTTCGAGCGGAAGTAGCTCAGTTGGTAGAGCACGACCTTGCCAAGGTCGGGGTCGCGGGTTCGAGTCCCGTCTTCCGCTCCATTTTGTTTGACGGTGCCGCGGTTTCGGCCACTGGGATGATCCTCGTCTTGCGCACTGCCGGGCGAGGGTTTTTTATTGCTGACTGACCGCAAGCGCCCACACCTCGGAGTTGACCATGCAGGTAGCACTTGAACGTCGTCCGGGCAGCATCGCTGCACTCACCGTCACCATCGAGCCGGTGGAAATCGCCGCGCGCGTGGAGCAACTGTTCCAAAAGTATGCGCGCCGCGTCAATATCCCCGGCTTCCGTCCGGGCAAGGCCCCTCGCCGCTTGCTGGAGGAGCGCATCTCCCCAGATTCGCTGCGCATGGAGGCGGTGGAATCGCTGATTGACGTGCACTACAAAGCGGCGCTGGCACAGCTTGAACTGGAGCCGCTGGAGCGCGGCGAAATTGAAGACCTGAATATGAATGACGACGGTTCCGTCACCTTCGTGGCAATCGTTACCATCCGCCCGCAGGTCACGCTGCCGGATTATTCAGCCATTACCATCACCCACGAGGCTACCACCGTCTCCGACGAACAGGTCGCCGCGCAAATCGAACAATACCGCGAGCATACCGCGGAATACGCCGATGTCGAAGACGGGATACAGACCGGCGATTACGTCACCGTGGACTATACCATGACGGTAGACGGCCAGCCCTATCCTGAAGGCGATGCCAGCGGCTACCCGCTGGAAGTCGGCACCGATACCTTCTTCCCGCAGTTGAATGACGGCCTGATCGGTGTGAAAGCCGGCGAGACCGCCACGCTGGCGGTGGATTACCCAACCGATTACTCGAACGCAGACCTCGCCGGCAAACACGCGGATTTCACCGTCACCGTACTGCAGGTGCGCCGCCGCACCGTTCCCGAGGCTACCGACGCCTGGGCGCAGATGGTTACCGGCGGGCAGGCGCAGAACATGGACGAGCTGCGCGAGATCGTCTCGCAGAACATGACGCGCAGCGCCGATGAATCCGATCGCGAAGCGGTCCGTGCCGACCTCATCCGTCAACTGGTCGAAGGCTCCGAGCTGGAACTGCCGGAGTTCATGGTGGACGAAGAATACGAGCACCTGATGGAGCAGTTGCGGCATCAGCTCTCCCACGACCACATGAGCATGGAAGATTACGCGAATATGATGGGCGCCACCGTCGCCTCCATTGAGCAGGAGCGCCGCGTGCTGGCGCGCGATTACGTGCGACGCTCACTGGTGCTGCAGGAAGTCGCGCGCCGCGAGGACATCAGCATCGCCGACGAGGAACTCGACATGCTGGTGCGCATGGTCGCCATGAGTTCGGGCCAGGCGCCGAATGAAATGTCGCGAAGCGCCCTCAGGCGCATGCGCAAGGAATTGGAAGAATCCGGCCACCTGAACCACCTGGCAAGCCGACTCTTCCATGAGAAGGTACTGTCGCTGCTGGAGAGCAAGGCCACCATTACCGTCGCCGGCCAGGAAGCCCCCCCGACGGACGCTGACGCCGCGGCGCCTGCGGAGGAGGCTCCCGCCGAAGCAAAGCCGAAGCGAAAGAAAAAAGCCGCCGACGCCGCGCCGGCCGAAGATACCGCCGAACCCGAAGCGAAGCCGAAGAAGAAACGCGCCGCCAAGAAAGCAGCGGAGGAAGCACCCGCTTCGCCAGACGCGGAGAGCGCAGGCTAGGCGCCGAAATCACGAAAAACTTGCCCCGGATGCAAACAAGGCGGCTGCTGCCGCCTTGTTTTTTCTCGGCGGGACGGGTACAATGCTGGTGCTGATCATCGTTCAGTTTCGGTGAAAGACCACCCGTTGATACGAGGATTGACTTATCGAAAGGAGTCTCGCATGTTAATTCCGAGTGTGATTGAGGAAACCCCGCGCGGTGAGCGCGCCTATGACATTTTTTCCCGCTTGCTTCGGGAACGCATCATCTTCATGGGCATGCCCGTAGATGACCGCGTTGCCAGCGTCGTCGTGGCGCAGATGCTCTTCCTGGAGAGCGAGGATCCAGCGAAACCGATCACCCTCTACATCAACAGCCCCGGTGGCTCAGTGACTGCCGGCATGGCGATTTATGATACCATGCAGTTGATTAAACCCGAAGTGAAGACCTTCTGTGTCGGGCTGGCTGCCAGTATGGGCGCGCTGCTGCTCACCGCCGGCACGGCGGGCAAGCGCTACGCGCTGCCGAACTGCCGCATCCTCATCCATCAGCCGATGAGCTACGGCATCGGCGGGCAGGCCACCGATATTGATATTCACGCGCGGGAAATCCTGCGTACGCGCGACCGGCTGAATGAAATTCTCGCCTACCACACCAAGCAGCCGATTGACCGCGTGCGGGCGGATACCGAGCGCGATTACTGGATGTCGCCGGAAGAGGCGCGCGAGTATGGCATTGTGGATGAGGTGATCCAGCAGCGCGCGGATGAA
>JAKIYB010000313.1:0-4247 GCA_022708765.1 Armatimonadota bacterium
GTGGCTGGGCACGCTGTATGGAAAGATCAAAGCGGAGTTGAAGCGGGTGCCGTTGCCGAAGAGGCAAGATGAACCGCGGAGGGCGCAGAGGCGATAATGGAAGACAAACGGTTTCACGAGCTTTGCCTCGCATACAAGACGCGGCGTGCTCGGATTAACACCAACGGCATTGCGTATGTGCTGTTGGGAAGCGGCGTTATTTGCGCTATCGTACTGGCTTTGCTTATCCGACAACCCGTGGGATGGATGTTGCTGCTCGTGCTGCCAATCACCCTATTGATTACTTATCTTGGCGTCACCGATGCATTCTATTTAAAACCTGTTCGGCGTAAAATCGTTCAGATGATTGACGCCTACCTCGCAGAGCATGTCCAAAAATGTGATGAAGGGGAGTACCTGGAGATAACGTATGTATCTTTGCCCTACGGCGGCACCGGTGGCCTTGTCGTGAATCTGGGCGACAACAGGCTGTGTTATACCTACCAGGCGTTTCTTGACTCATATATTGACCATCATGACGAACATGTGCTCGCCGAGATGGTCACTGTTACAAACAGGGTGATCGGTGAAACTGAAATGCGTCACCTCGCGCAACTTCTCTCCCATCTGCCACACAACGGGAAGAGAGAGATACCACCAGCATGTACAGATGGCATGCCTCTTACCATGCGACTGGTACGCAGCACGGGAACGTATACATTCACGTGCAACTTCGGTGGCAGCCACGACGAAAAAGATTTTCAGCGAAGCGTACAGGCGAAAGTCATCAAAGCCGTCTTTGCGCTTTCTGACGATCAGGATAAAGACAATGCTGATGCCCGGTAATCACGTCCATCACCAGCTTTGCAGGTGTTATGCCACCGACACCGCCTGATTGCCAATCCAACCCACCAGCCGTACAATGGAAGTCGTCCACCGATCTTCGCTCAAGGAGTTTTCGATGCGAATACGCCTGCTGCTTCTCTGCGTTGCGCTGTGCGCAATCCTCCCGGTGTGGGGCCAGGATGCGGCGAAACCCGTCTACCAGGGCACACCCGGCTATTTTATGCCGGAGTTGAGCCGTTTCCAGGGCGGGGAGCCGGCGGCTATCCCGCGCAAGGCGGTGACGCGCAAGGATTACATTGATTTCCTGCGCCCGCTGGCGCAGGGGTTCGAGCGCGGGCAGAAGCGCGGCATTTACGGCCCGCGGCACGCGCTGGCGGCGCTGGCGGTGTATGCGTATGACGTGGACACGGCGAAGGGCGACGAGAAGAAGCTGGCGGCCGCCCACGGGCTGGCGGCGGGCATCAAGGTCACGCTGCGCAATTATAAAGAGACTCTGGAAGAGCAGGTGAAGAGTCAGGGCGGCACGTATTCTTTCGAGGGCGGCTACCTGTGCGCCACCTATTTCCGCGAGTTCCGCTCGCGCGGCGACATGACCGCCGAGGATGAAGCCTTCGCGAAAGACCTGTTATTACTGCTGCGCAAGTACCAGTTTGCCTGGCGGCCCAACGATGGTTTGTGGCGCGGCCAGCAGCACCGCTCGCAGGCGCAGGGCATCAACCACCTGCTCTGCGCGACGTTGTATCCCAACGAGCCGGACGCGCCGAAGTGGAAAGCCTACGGCGAGCAGGCGTGGGGTGACTGGTTCACTTTTCGCGACGTGGGCATCAACGACATCAACTACTTCATGGGCAGCGTCGAGCGCATCATGATTGAGGCGGAGCTGCTGGGCCGCGCGGAGGCCTTCACCGATCCGGAAGTCCAGTCCTTCCTCTGGAAGCGCCTGCTGTACGAAACGACGCCCGACGGCGCGGTGCCGCCCTACGGCGCGCACCTCGGCTATAACTCGCATGCCGGCCACCGCATCCTCGCGCTGGAGCTACTGGGCAAGTATACCCGCGATGGCCGCTACCGCTGGGTGGCGAACCGACTGTTCAACTACGCGCAGGCACGCGGCGGCTTCTCGCCGGGGCATCACCACGCTCGCGCCACCTGCGAGGAGAGCGTGGCGCTGGCCAGCCTCTTTTGCGACGACAGCGTGCAGCCGGTGGAACCTGCCGGCGGCTCGCAACTGCTCAACCGCAAAGAGGTGTTGCGCCTGACGAACGCCGATGCGAAGCAACTGTTCCCGGACGCCGGCGGAGTGGACTGCAACATGTATACCTCGCAAAAGGTGATGCCGAGTAAGCTGGCCTTCCGCGCGGGGTGGAATTCCGGCGACCAGTTCATGCTGGTGGAGCTCTTTCCCCGGCACGACCCGCTCAACCCCACTGCCATCATCGGTTTTGAGCGCCACGGCTCGGTCTTCGCCATGCCCACCTATGAAAAATTCGTCAGCCGAGAGAACATGGTGAAGATCGAAGACCTCTCCGGCACGGCGACGTTCTGCGGGCAGGCCAAGTGGAATGGTCGCAAGGAAGTGCCCACTGGTTACGCGGGGATGGAGGTGACGGTGCCGGAGTTCGCCGACGACGCGCGCGTCTCGTATGCTCGTGCCCGGGTGACGAACTACATGGGCTTCAAGGCCACGCACGAGCGCGATTTCCTCTTCGTGAAGAACGGCCCTGTGCTGGTGCGCGACGAGACGACGTTCCACGATACCTTCACCGCCCGGCTGGGGCCGATCTGGAACACGCAGAACAT
Source organism: Armatimonadota bacterium (assembly GCA_022708765.1). Classification (GTDB taxonomy): domain Bacteria; phylum Armatimonadota; class Hebobacteria; order CAIYQO01; family CAIYQO01; genus JAKIYB01. Next base: position 2,626 of record JAKIYB010000313.1, read on the forward strand.
CGCGCCGGTACAGGGCGCCAACTGGGTGAACACCTGGTTCAGCGGGCACTGGTTCCAGAACGCCTATCTGTACAGCAACCGTCCCTGGGACCTGCTGGTCTACCACGCGCCGAAGGCCGACCGCAAACTCACCATCCGCGGGCGCTGGGAAGGCAGCGAAGTGGACGTGCCCTACGTGACGCAGTATGGCTGGGAGGGCGCGGTAACCCCGGATACCCGCGTGCAGTTCACACAGGTGCTGCTGCCCCACGCCCCCATGCTCGACGCGTCGAAGCTGGCCCAGAACATCACCGTGCTCAAAGATGACCCCGGCACCTCGGCGGTGGCGGTGAAGCAGGCCGACGGCACCGTCGAGTTTCTCATACTGAATCCGGCAAAGGCTGCGCTGGAACTGGGCGGCAACGGCCTGCCGGTGGTGAAGACCATCGCCCCCGCGGCCTACCTGCGCTATACGGGCAATGGCAAGCTGGAATACCGCTGGGAGAGCGGAAAGCCGTAACCTATACCACTTTCCGCAGTTTCTCCAGCATTTCGTCCAGCGGCACGTGCTGGATTTGCGCCGCTTGCGCCAGCGTGATGCGGCGGCCGATGGTGGCGCGCAGCATGGGATTGGCGATGGGCGCAAAGCCCATGGCGACCAGCACGTCCACCGTCTGCGGGTAGGCGTCCACCAACCGCGCCACGGTGAGCGAAGGCGAGATTTCCGGCGCGCCCTCCTCCTCCGCCTCTACCGGCGTGTAGCAGGTGCCGGTTTGCTCGGTGCTATAGATCGTGCGCAACAGGTTGTAGCCGAAGAGCGCCAGTCCGACTAACTCGAACCAGCCGGAGATGCCCGCCACCGTGAAGGGCCACGCGCCGAAGGGGACGGTGAGCGCCTGGAAGACCACGCGCAGCGTGTTGCCGACCATCATCAGCGCGAAGGTGGCGTTGAGCAGGCGCGGGCTGTAAACTGGTCGCCCGAGGAAGACGGGCACCACGCGCATGGAATACCCGAGGATCATAAAGGTGATGAATCCTACGGTGAGCGCGTGGCGATAACTGCCCATCAGCGCGTGCGGCGCCGGAGTGCCGGCGACGGCGTGGTAAGTCGTGAGGACCGCGATGCCCACGACCGAGACGACCAGCCAGCCGTAGGCCGCGTAGACGAACTTCTCATATGTTCGCGCGGCTGCATCCATGCCCTCGACGGGATTGACCGTGCGCTTGAAGAGACCCAAGTTCCAGATGAAACCGAGCAGGCCGGCGAGTTCCATCGCCGCCGGCATCAGCAGCGCGGCCGGGGCCAGCCGCCCTGTGCTCACCAGCACGTCAAAGGCGGCGCGCAGCAGGAAACCGCCGATGATGAGCGGAAAGACGACGCGATCCAGCCGCGGGCTGATCTCCGGCTTGCCAAGGAAGACAGGCAGTGTGCGCAGGCTGACGCCGAAGATGAACAGGCTTGCGAAACCAGCGAGTTGCAGGTGGCGATACGCCCAGTTCCACGCCGGCGGCAGTACCGCCGTGCCCTGCGCCGCCATCACGCTCAGCATAGCCGCGTTCATCACACCCATTGCTACGAACCCAATCGTGCCGGCCACCAGATACTTATCCGAGGGGTCGGCGGGAGTGGTACCATGGCGGAG
>JAKIYB010000313.1:4257-5882 GCA_022708765.1 Armatimonadota bacterium
AAAGCGAGGATGCCCGCCAGTTCCATCAACCCCGCCAGCACCGGGATGGGCGCCAGGGTTGGGATGGTCATGAAGGGGCGATACACGGCATGCAGCAGCACGCCACCGGCCATCAGCCAAAAGGAGGCATAACCCAGGCTCGAGTGGCGCGGTGGCGTCGCCTTCAGCCGCGGCAACACGTGGTAGGCCACGCCCATGATGAAGAGAGCGACCCAGCCGAAAATCTGCACATGGCCGTGCGCCTGGTTCCCGACGGTGAGCCAGTCAATAAACGCCCGGTGGTAGCCGATAAGCGAAAGATTGATTGCACCCCAAAGCACGCCGCCGGTGAGCAAGAAGGCCACCGCCGTCACCAGGAAACGCCGGTAGAGATCGTCGGCGTGCGCCGCGGGTGCTGCTCCGGCGTGTGCTACCTCTGCCGCCGGCGCCGCGCCGTGGGCGATGGCCTCGCGCAGTTCGGCCAGCAGGCGCTCCGGCGCGACCCGATGCACGCGGGCGAACCACCCCAGCGGCTCGTCCGGCCCGGAGGCGCCGCCGCATTCCAGCAGGCCGTATTGCTCCATCACCGGTCGCGTTTGCGGCCAGGTTGTTAAAATATCGCGCAGTGACGTGCGTTCAGTAATCTCCATCATTCACCTCCGAACCCTCACAGGATAAGCGTAACGCGCGTGGCGCATCCTGTATATGACATATATCATGATTTATATGGTGTTAGTGTGTCGCTCTCGCCGATCGCCTCACGCGCACCGGCGCTGCCGGACTGTCGCCGCTATACACCCGGCGATGGTTTGTATGGAACGGGAACGGGGAACATGCTTTCAGACGCAGCCTGCCCCTGCCGCGCCAGCGATACCGGCGTTTCCCACGCGAGAAAGCCTGCCTCTTCCTTGACAGAGAAAATAGGCAGGGTTTACAATATTGCCAGTATCATAGTTCTTGCTGTGTAGTCCTATGTATTCATGGTCCGTACTCGCAGACCGGCGTGCCTGTTCTTCATACACGTCGGTGGTGACGGCAATCCACCCCAGATTGCCAAATGGATGAAGAGCGTTATTGAGTCCGCGACCATGTCGTCTCCAGGGAGATGACGCCATCATGGACAAGCTGTCCGCTATAGTTCCGACGTTTCTGGCTCGATTCGGCATTGCCGTCCTCATGGTTGCGGATGCCATTGCATTAACCGGCGCCCTGTTTCTTTCGCTCGTGCTGCGTTTCGACGGCGTGATGATCATGCAAGGCGGCGAGCAGACCAATGTCATCGAAGCGTATGTGTTGCGCCACTGGCTCATCTTCGCCATCGCCCTTGTCGGCTACATTGGCTTTTTTACTCTTTTCCGTCTGTATCGGTATGCCTGGCGCTTCGCCAGTATCGAGATGATCTGGGGTGTGGTCTTCGCCAACAACCTGGGCCTTTTCCTGCTTGTGCTGCTCATGAAGTTCAGTGGAGCGCTCATCGGCTTCCCACGCTCCGTCTTCATCATCTTCTGGGTGATCAGCATCATCTCCGTCGGCGGCGTGCGTATTCTACTCCGCCTGGCGAACATGAGCCGTACCGAGGGATGGCATGCGCTGCGTCTGCTCAAGCGTGATTTTCGTCCAAAGCGCGTGGTCATTCTCGGCGGAGG
>JAKIYB010000314.1:0-275 GCA_022708765.1 Armatimonadota bacterium
TCGCCCCCGGCGGCATCGGCACATTGCTGGAACTGGTTTATGTCTGGCAACTGCTGCAGGTTGGGCTAACGACTGATCGTCCGGTCATCCTCTTCGGCCAAGATATCTGGAAGGGCCTGCTGACATGGATGCGCTCGACGTTGCTCCAGCGCGGGTATATCAGTTCCAGCGATTTTCGCTGGCTCACGCTGGTAGACAGCGACCAAGAAGTGATCGAACTGGTCACCATCGCGCATGAGCGCTACATGCGCAACCTGCTCGAACGCGGCGGTGCC
>JAKIYB010000314.1:389-2895 GCA_022708765.1 Armatimonadota bacterium
GCTTGGTATCCTTGCGGGCGCCCGCCGAGTGGCTTGCCGAGGCCTCGGCGCCGCCCATGCCTTTATCCGCGTGTGCCATGATGATTCCTCCCAATCATGTGTCCCCATCCGAATGATGTCTCACGCGCTGCTGTGCCCACAATACGAGAAGGAGGAGAAGATGGCGAACGCGAATGAGTAATACGAGGATGAACACGCCGATGATACCGTTTACGCTCTCCGATCACCCGCATCGCCGCCTGAATCCGCTCACCGGTGAGTGGTTGCTGGTTTCCCCGCATCGCGATAAACGGCCGTGGCAGGGACAAGTTGAGAAAAAGCCTGCTCTGGACCGTCCCGCCTACGACGAAACCTGCTATCTGTGTCCGGGGAATATCCGCGCGAACAAAGCACGGAATCCGCAATACACTTCGACGTATTTATTCGAAAACGATTTCGCCGCACTTCTGCCGGATACGCCAGAAGGCGAGTGGCGTTCAGGCGAATTGCTGGTCGCGCGCGCGGAGCGAGGACGCTGCCGCGTGATCTGTTTCTCGCCGCGCCACGATCTATCGCTGGCTGAGATGACGGCGACTGAAATTCGGCCCATCGTTGAGGTCTGGGCGGACGCTCATGCTGAACTGGCGTTGCTGCCGGAAATCGGCTACGTGCAGATTTTCGAGAATAAAGGACAGATGATGGGCTGCAGCAATCCGCACCCGCATGGGCAGATATGGGCGACGGAGACAGTGCCCGGTGAACCAGCGAAAGAACTCGTCCAGCAGCAAGCCTACCGCGAACGCACCGGCAATTGCCTGCTGTGCGACTACCTTGCGCGGGAACTGGAACTGAACGAACGTGTCGTGTGCTCGAATGACCATTACATTGCGCTGGTACCGTTCTGGGCGCTGTGGCCGTTTGAGACGATGGTGCTGCCGCGACGGCACTGTGGCGCGCTGCCGACGCTCTCCAGTGAAGAGCGCGATGCACTGGCCGACATCTTTCGCCGTGTGACGGTGCGCTATGATAATCTTTTCGAAACCTCTTTCCCTTATTCAATGGGATGGCATCAGTCGCCGACTGATGACGGAGCACACGAAGAATGGCACCTGCACGCTCACTTTTACCCACCGCTGCTGCGATCGGCGGACGTGAAGAAATTTATGGTCGGCTTCGAAATGCTCGGTAATCCACAGCGCGATATCACCGCGGAGTCCGCCGCCGCACGGCTGCGCGCCTGTTCGGAAATGCATTACCGCACCGTTATGTCGCAGCGATGAGCTTGTTCGGCGTATACTTCCGTAGAACTCAGACGGAAAGGACGCGGGCAGGCGGCCCGCGGCATGATGACGATGTCTGAATCCGGCGACGAGATGTATATTCACAGCACGCCGACGCCCCCACGGCGGCGAGGATGCGGATGCCTGGGCTGTCTTGGACGGCTGTTCATCGCCATCCTGGCGACCACCATTCTCGGCCTGCTCTTCACCTGGGTCACGCTGTTCGTCTTTCCGCCATTCGGGCGGGAGCGCGTCGCCCGTGTCCTATTCGTCGGGTTGGACGAACCAGACCGGCTGCACCCGCTCACCATGCCGCGCAGATCAGACGCCGTCATCCTGATGGCGGTGCCGCTGAACGGCAGCGGCGCGACGATGCTGGCGGTGCCGCGCGACGCGCGCGTACACATTCCCGGCGTGCGAGGCTGGCGCAAAATTAATGCCGCATATCCCATCGGCAAAGTGCCGCTGCTGCGGAAGACGCTGGCGCAGGAAAGCACGCTGAGCGCGCAACTGCCGCATTACCTCGTCTTCAGTTCCATCACGCTGAAAACCATGGTAGATGCCGTCAATGGCGTGCGCGTAGACGTGCCCTTTGATATGGATTATGACGACAACTGGGGTAACCTGCACATCCATCTGAAGAAAGGGGCGCAGGTGCTGAACGGCGAGCAGGCCGTCGGGTACGTCCGCTGGCGCAAGAACAACAGCGGCAAGCACAAAGCCGGCACCGACTTTGAAAGGTCTGAACGCCAGCAAGAAGTGCTGAAGGCGATCGCGAAAAAGTTAATGACCGTGCAGGGAATCTTCAAAACCCCCACCGTGTATAAAAAGTTCCGGGCGAATACCCAGAGCAACCTGACCTTCCGCCAACTGGTCATCCTCGGCCTGAACTTCAAAGACGTCAATGCTCAGGCCGTGCCCGGTGATGCCGTCACTCGCCGAGGCGTGAGCTACGTTGAGTGCGACTGGGACGCCGGCCGCGCGATGTGGAAAAAAGCCATCCGCTGATAGGAGACCGTATGCAGCGACGTCCATTCGGCACTACCGGCGAATCCGTATCACTCCTCGGCGCGGGTGGTTTCCATCTGCTGGAGATCAGCCAGGGAGATGTGACTGCTATCCTCAATCGGTATCTCGACGCTGGCGGGAACTACCTGGAGACCGCGGCTTCGTATGGTGATGGCGCGTCAGAGCGCAAAGTCGCTACCGCGGTCAGTCACCGGCGCGGCGAGTACCTGCTTGCTACC
>JAKIYB010000314.1:2905-5805 GCA_022708765.1 Armatimonadota bacterium
AAAACCGCCTCGCGCGACAAGGTTGACGCGCTGGCACAACTCGAGCGCAGCCTGCGTTTACTCGGCACCGACCATGTTGATGTCTGGTTCCTGCACAATATCCCTGATGTCGCGACGACCGAGCGCGTGCTGGCGCCAGGCGGTGCAATTGAGGCGCTCGAACAAGCACGACGGGACGGCAAGGTACGCTTCGGCGGTATCACGGGGCATGGGCAACCGGCCGGACTGCTACGCGCACTGGCGCAATACCCCTTCGACGTGGTGATGACACAGCTCAACTATTATGACGATCTCAACTTTCCAGACGTGCGGCGACGGTTAGTGCCACTGGCGCAACAGCGCGGAACGGCGATGGTAGCCATGAAGCCGCTGGCTGACGGCTACTTGTGGCGTTCGCCGACAGCGGCGCTGCGCTGGGCCTGGAGTCAACCCGTCGCGCTGGCAGTAGCCGGCATGAATACCCTCGCCATGCTGGAGATGAATCTGGCGGCGGCTGAGGCATTCACCTCGATGACGGACGACGAGATTACAACCCTTTATAATCAGGCTCCCGAACTTCGCGGTTATATCTGTCGGCAGTGCGCGCGGTGCCCCGTGGAAGCCAGCGGATTGCCTATCCGCCGCATCTTCGAGTTGGAAGGTTGGGCTGATCGCCAGATGTGGGACTATCATGTGCTGGATGCGGACTCTGCTGACTTCGCTTTGCGCATGCGACTGGCCGGGTGGTTTGGCAACGCCGCGCTTGCGCGGGACACCTACGCTTCCGAAGGTATCATCATTGACCCAGATGCCGATTACACCGCCCTGAACGAGTGGTGTCCCTACGGTTTGGATGTCAACCGGAAGCTTAAGATTGCATACGCCAAACTGACCGGAACGGAACCGAATATCTGATTATGGTTTCGCCATCTCGATAATCATCTGCAGGTTCACCGCCGCTGTCCAGGAGTAACCGGGCGCGCGCAGGCCTTTACCGGTGAGCGCATCAAAATTCTCGTAGTTGCCGCCGGCGATGTGCTGGATCATGTCACAGAAGCGGCGTGCAATATCATCCGCCAATTCGCCATCGCCACCACGACGCAGGCCGTCAACCAGCAGGTAGGTACTGGGCGCCCAGATGGGGCCGGTCCAGTAGCCGTCCGATTCATAAAGCGGGCCAGCATACGCTTCGGTGGCGGGACCGTGCTCGGTCAGGTAGCGCGTCCGCAATTGCTTAACCAGTTTCGTATAAATCTCTCGCGGCAGCAGGTCGCCGAGTACGAGCGGCATCACGCTGAGCATCGAGGTCGGCTCCTGCCGAATGAGATCGCCGCCGCTGCGGCGCGCGGTAAAGTATTCCCCCGTCCAGAGCGTGGCGATCATGCGGTCAAGCAGTTCTCGCGCCTTCATTTCCCATTGCCGCACGGCATTTTCATCGTTGAGTGCTCGGGCGATGCGCGCCAGCGCGTGCATTTGCAACACCAGGAACGATGCCAGATCGGCGGATTCCAGGTGGAAGGCGTGCTCCAGCAGCGAAGAGTTGTCCCAGCCGCTGTCCAACGCGATAGGGTAATCCGGCAGTCCGTTATTATCGAGGTCGCGATAGGTGAACCACCAGTCCGTCCAGCGCTCAAGATGATCGTAAACTTTTCGCAGCGTCGCGTGATCCCATGGATGAATATCCATCATCTGGCTGAAGCACCAGCCGTGAATGGGCGGTTTTGTGCCACCGAAGGGGAGGGCACCGTCACGCCCGAAACAATCCGGCACCTGCCCGGAGAGTGCTTGAAACTCGAAGGGCAGCAGGAACTGCTCCAGCCCGGCCCGCGGGTGCACATAGGTGAGCGCCATAGCGTTGAAGCAGTGGTCCCACGCCCAGACCGCGCACATGAATTTCTTCGCCATGATGACCGCGTCGTAGGCGTAGTTGCCGCCGTTGCGCACGGTAGCGGACCAGAGCGTATAGAGCGCCAGTTCCGCGCCATCCTCGCGCCCGGCCGGGATGGCGGGCAGCGGCGCGCGGTACGCTTCCCATTCGGTGCGAATGGCGGCGATTTCGACTTCCGGATCGGGCACGATCAGCGGACGGTGCGGATACGGCTCTACCGGATCAATCTCCAGCACCAGTTCCGCGCGGCCATCTTCAGCTTGCAGGTGCAGAATACAATCGCGGCTACGCACGATGGGGCCGGGACGCTCCTCCATCGGCCCGTAGAGATGCGCTTTCCCAGCAGGTATGTCAATGCCGACATACAGGCCAACGCTGCTCGCGAGCATGCGGAAACGGCGCGGCGTCTGCTGCCCACCGAAACCGAACTTCGTGACGAGTTCCAGTGTACAATCGAGACCATCGCTCACCATTATCAGTTTGTTGTCGTCGCGCAGATAGATGGTCGCCCGACCACCTTCCGTAAAGACGTTGAGGCACCAGGGGGTTGCGGACAGGGTGGGGGAGACCACCGTGCCATCTCGGCGGAAGGTGAGCGCGAAGATCTTATCGTTGAAGAGCTTCAGGCAGTTATGGATGGTCAGCGCCGGGTTGCCGTCTTCAGCGCAGACGGACAGGTATGAACCATATCTGCTGAACGGGGTTTTAGTGATATCAACAGCAAGCATGAGCGCCTCCATAAATGCAATATTCGTCCTGCCAACCGGCAAGCCTTCAAATGAGGAGATTGTGGGTTCGGGATTACGAATACGACCATGAATACGATGACGATTTGGTGATTACCTCCCGTTACCCCCCGATGATTCCCCCCAATTTTTGTGCATTTTCGCAAAATGGGGGGAATGGTCTCGTCCGATCACCCGCCCGGTCCCAATGCTCTTTGACAAATGAATCGTGCTATGGTGGGGAATGCGGGCACTGAAGTACCCCCTGCGAGGCCATGCGGCCAGGCGTCCCTCGGCAGGGACGCACC
>JAKIYB010000315.1 GCA_022708765.1 Armatimonadota bacterium
GCTGGCGGCGCATGAGCCGACGCATCTGCTTTTCCTCACCGGCGACCTGCCGCTCGTCACCGGGCACGCGCTCACCGGCTACCTCACCGCCAGCCTGGCCAGCCGGGCGGCGCTGACCTACCCGATCATCCCGCGCGAGGCGTGCGAGGAGCGTTTTCCGGGGGCGAAGCGGACGTACGTGAGAATTAAAGACGGCACCTTCACCGGGGGGAACGCCATCTTCGCCGCCGCCGATTTGCTGAATGACAAAGGCGCGCTGATCCAGAGCCTCTACGACGCCCGCAAGGAACCGCTGAAGCTGGCTGGCATCCTCGGCTGGCCGACGGTGTGGGGGATGCTCGGTGGCACGCTCACCATCGTCGAGTTGGAAGCCGTCGCCACGCGCATCATGGACGCGCCCATCAAGGCCATCATCACCCCGTACCCCGAAATCGGCTTCGATGTGGATAAGCCGGCGGATGCGGAGGCGGTAGAGCGGGCGCTGCGGAACGGGGTCGCGCCATGACCATCACCCGAACAAACTGGTCGAAAGCCCCCTGGATGCTGCCCAATAAGGACGATCTGAAAATCGAGCTGGCGCAGTGTCTCGATGAGGGGAAGGATATCGGCGAATTGGAGGATGAGTTCGCGGCGCTGGCGGCTATGGAAGAGGGGGAGGAGTTCCTCCGTCGCGCGGAGACGCTGCTTGATGCGACGGCGGCACTGCCCGTGCGCGCGGAGTACCTGCATCGCGAGCCGTCACATCTCATGGATATCCGGGCGGAAAGGCCGGCGGCGGTCGCGTATCCGGCTCCGGACAAGGCTATCCTGCTCGACAAAGCCCTCGGCGGGTGGCAGGGGCGCGCGGCGGGGTGCCTGCTGGGAAAACCGGCGGAGGGGCGGCGGCGCTGGCAGATTGAGAAGCTGCTGAATGCGCAGGATCGCTGGCCGCTGGACCGCTACTTTTCCAAAACCGCGTCCGAGGACGTGCTGCGGGAATGCGGCTTCACCCATCGCGGGCTGGAGCTTTTTGAAGAAGGCATCACCTGCATGGTAGAGGATGACGACACCAATTACACCGTCACCGGGTTGGCGATCATGAAGAGCGGCGGCGCCGACTTCACGCCGGAAGACGTGGCGCGTTTCTGGCTGGGGAATATCCCGCTCTTCCACGTCTGCACCGCTGAGCGCGTAGCCTATATCAACCTGACCATGGGCATCGCCCCGCCGGCGTCGGCGAGTGTTCGCAACGTCTACCGCGAATGGATCGGCGCGCAGATTCGCGCAGACTTTTTCGGCTACGTGAACCCCGGCAACCCTGCGCGCGCCGCCGAGTTCGCCTGGCGCGACGCCGCCATCAGCCACGTGAAGAACGGCATCTACGGCGAGATGTGGGTCGCCGCCATGCTCGCGGCCGCTTACGTCTGCGACGACGTGCAGGCCGTCATCCGCGCCGGGCTGGGGCAAATCCCCGCCACCTGCCGCCTCACCGCCGCCGTCGAACGCGTCATCGCCGATTACCGCGCCGGGAAAACCTACTGGCAGATGGTGGACGATCTGCACGCCCGCTGGGACGAGAATTTCGGCCACCACTGGTGCCACACCATCAGCAACGCGGAAATCGTCGCCATCGCTCTCCTCTGGGGTGAAAAGGACTTTGAACGGACGATCTGCGGCGCGGTCATACCCGCCTTCGACACCGACTGCAACGCCGCCACCGCCGGCAGCGTGCTGGGGGTGATGCTCGGTGCCAGTGCCCTCCCCGTAAAATGGATCGCCCCCATGAATGACACCCTCCTCACCGGCGTCGCCGGCTACCACCGCGTCTCCCTCACGGCCATGGCGGAGGAGACGGTGGCGATGATGGGATAAAACGAGATCTATGCGTTGCTTTCGCGGCACCCGGCAACACCAAAACCCGTTCGTAGTCAGGCACGCAGCGGAGCGGAGTGCCGTCTACTGTGCAATCGGTTACCGGAACTATAGGTGAACGCTACTCCGCTTCGCTACGCAGCTCAATACTACATGACCCCAGGGAAATTGCGGACGTGTATTCACTAACCGTGTATATCCTTCTCCCAGAATTGGGAGAAGGGTAGGGGATGAGGGCGCGCGCGGGCCTGTCCCCAGATGCCGTGGCGAAGGGGGAAGCGCGAAACGCACTCCGCACAACCACTGTGGTCATGTAATACCAACGTGATGGATTATTGGCTTACACAAATTGCGATGAGGTGCCCCTTGACACCGGAACATTAGTGTGCTATATTGCCGGTAACATTGTTACATTAAGCCTATGCTTGGTGAGGTTTGTAGTAGCGCCGCAGCTTTAGCAAGGCGCGTCCGACTAGGCAATCCGGCCGTAAAACTACAGTATTGATACTGCCGCTTGTACCATAACAACAACATAGCAGCCGCCTGCGCGAATGCGACCGGATAAGTTGTCTTATGCATACTTTTTGCAAAAAAACAATCTTTTGAATTTATTGAGAACATCAGGGGTGAGTTCGGGGGAGAAGCGGTATCACCCCGCATTTTGAGATTTTGCATAGTGTGCGGGGGGATACACGATCGGGAACTTCCGCCTTCGCCACGCGGTCTAACCGGATGGCGCCGTTACGACGGCGCACGGCGTGGTATACTGTAGACAGCACGGCGCGGAGGAGGGAGCGATGGCGGAGATGCATATGGAACTGCACGAACGGCTGGGGCCGTTTCGAGCGCGGCTGCGCCGGCTGCTCATCGAGCGCTATCTCGTCTTCGGCGCGGGAGTGGCGGGCGGCGTAGCGGTGCTGCTGGTGGTGCTCGATCACCTGCTCACCGGCTGGTACGTGGATGAGTATACGCTTCTCGCGCTCTTCGTCGTGGGTGCGCTTGCGGGGGCAATTTACGGCGCCACCCGCCCGGTAACCGATTTCGCCGCAGCGCTGACTATCGAGCGCCGACGCAACCTGCGGGAGCGCGCCAGTACGGCCGTGGCGATGGCGGCCAACGCGGAGAGCCCCGCTGAACTGCGCGACCTCATCACCCGCGATGCCATAGACCACCTCACCGCCGTCTCGCCGGCCGAGCTTTTCCCGCGCCGCTTCACCCGCCGCCAGCAGGTGCCGCTGGCGTTGTGGGCGCTGGCGGTGCTACTCGCCTTCCTGCCGGCCATTCCCTGGCTGTATTCGCCGTCAACGCGCGAGGAGCGCCGGACGCTGCAGCAGTCCGGCAAGGAGCTGAAGCAATACGCCAGTGAGATGTTGAAGCATCCCGACGTGAAGCACAGCAAGACCGCGACGAAGCTCGTGCGGCAGATGCATAAGCTGGGCGTGGAGATGGAGCGGCTGCGCATCCCGAAGAAGGAAGCGCTGGTGCGGCTGAACAAGCTGCAGGAAGAGATGAAGAACGCGGAGGCGCAGATCGGCAAGGAGTTGAAGGCGCACGATCGCGAGGCGATGAAGCGCGCGGCGGAAGCTATCCGCAACGGCCTGGAGAAACGTTCACAGACGGAAAAGGCGAACGCGGACCGCGCGCGGGAGCAGATGGCGGCGGGCACGCCGCGCGACAAACTGTCTAAAGAAGAGCGCGCCGCGCTGCAGCGGGAAGAACGCATGCAGTCGCTGGCGAAGAACCTGGAGAAGGGCGAAAGCGCCGCCGCGTCCGAAGACCTGCGGAAGATGGGCGAGCAGTTGCAACGCGACGGCGAGATGTCAAAGCAGGACCGCCAACAGATGGGCCAGACGATGCGGCAGGCGGCGAAGGAGATGGAGCAAACCTCCAGCGCGAACCAGCAAATGTCGCAGACAATGCGGCAGGCTAGCCAGCAATTGCAGCAGGGAACCCAACAGGGGCAGCAGCAGGCGGGGCAGGCCATGCGCAACACGACGCCCATCCCGCCGAACATGATGCCCGGTGAACCCACCATGGGCCAGATGCGGCAGGGCGTCGGCCAGTGCCGCCAGGGCGTCGCCTCCAATAAACCATGCCCGCTTGCCGGCAGTAAACCTGGCGGCACCAAGCCCGGCGGCCAGGGAGGACAACCAGGTCAGGGGCAAGGGCAAGGGCAAGGCCAGAATCAGGGTAATAATCAGGGACCGAACAACCAGGTGTCTACCAATAACCCGAACGCGAATAGTTCCGACAGCGGCGGCACCAGCGGCGGCGAAGGCGGCTCGAAGGACCACTTCGGCAATCCCGAAGGCCGGCTGGGCGCCGGCACCGACCCGGTGAAGGAAAATGCCGACATTGATCCGGAGAAAGCCGCCTATTCGGTAGATATCAAAGGCGCCCCCGGCAAATCCGACCGCACCAACGTGCCGTATTACGAAGTCCTCCCCGGCTACAAAGCCAGCGCCGAAAGCGCCATCAACACTGACCAGGTGCCCGCCAGCGAACGCCAGCGCGTGAAGGAATACTTTGACGAGTTGAACCCGGAGACGGCGACGCGGTAGGTCTGCGTCCGGCACAAGGACTTTCCATCCCTCGTGTTGAACAGTAATCGCCAACTAACCCAACAGGCGAGGGAGACTGATGACGACGATGACCCGTGTTGAGCAGGCGTATGCGCTGGCGCGCGAGCAGTATGCGGCGCTGGGAGTGGATTGCGAGGCGGCGCTGGCGGCGCTGAAGGGGATTGCCATCTCGCTGCATTGCTGGCAAGGCGATGACGTGAGTGGATTCGAACACGGGGACGATTTGAGCGGCAGCGGACTGGCGGCTACGGGGAACTATCCCGGCAAGGCGCGCACGGCGGACGAACTGCGGGCAGATTTAGAGATGGCCTTTCGCATGATTCCCGGCGCGCACCGCCTCAACCTGCACTCGCTGTATGCCGAGACGGGCGGCAAAAAGGTGGACCGCGACGCGCTTTCACCCGAGCATTTTGCCAACTGGTTGTCCTGGGCGCAGGGGCAGGGATGCGGGTTGGACTTCAATCCCTCTTTCTTCGCACATCCGAAAGCCGCCGACGGCTTCACACTGGCGCACCAAGACGCGGGCATTCGCCGTTTCTGGATTGACCACGGCATCGCCTGCCGGCGTATCGGCGCGCACTTTGGGAAGGTGCTGGGCACACCGTGCGTGACGAACGTGTGGATTCCCGACGGCTACAAGGACACGCCGGTTGACCGGTTGGCGCATCGCCGCCTGTTGAAGGACTCGCTGGACGCCGTCTTTGCTGAGAAGATTGACCGCGCGTACCTGCTTGACGCGGTAGAGGGAAAACTCTTCGGCATCGGCTCTGAGAGTTACGTGGCCGGTTCGCACGAGTTCTACATTGGCTACGCTGTCGCCAACGGCACGCTGCTCTGTCTCGACGCCGGGCACTTTCACCCGACGGAGACCATTGCCGATAAGATCTCCAGCGTGCTGCTCTATGTGGATGAAATCCTGCTCCACGTGAGCCGGGGGGTGCGCTGGGACAGCGACCACGTGGTGGTGCTTTCCGACGATCTGCGCGCCATCGCCGAGGAGATCGTGCGCGGCGGTTTCCTTAACCGCGTGCATATCGGCCTCGACTTTTTCGACGCCAGCATCAACCGCGTGGCGGCATGGGCCATCGGCGCGCGCGGCATGGAGAAGGCGCTGCTGCTGGCGCTGCTCGAGCCCACTGATACCCTGCGCCGGTACGAGGTTGCCGGTGATTTCACCAGCCGCCTCGCCCTGCTCGAAGAACTGAAGACGCTCCCCGCCGGCGCGGTGTGGGACATGTACTGCCTGCGCGAGGACGTGCCGCTCGGGATGAACTGGCTTGACGAGGTAAAGACCTATGAGACGCGGGTATTGACGGAGCGAGGGTAGACACATCGAAGATAGCGATTGACAATA
>JAKIYB010000316.1 GCA_022708765.1 Armatimonadota bacterium
AACAGTATTGGGATGGCAGCATAGCACAAATACGTTCTTTTGTCAAGCGGGTGTTTAGGTTGGGGCGCATATCTGTCCAAAATATGCTGGATTTCCGTTCAATTGGTGGGATGGGGGTTCATCCAGCTATCAGCACGTCCCTGCCAGCGCGCACCCCTCCCCGGCCTAAAGGCCACCCCTCCCCCGGCCGCCATCCTGGCTGGGAGAGGGGAAAGGGCACAGGGAACGAACGGTAGGCTTCCTATTTTGAACAGATGTGTTTGGGGCGTAGGGGAGGAGGAACCGCGGATTTCGCGGATTGAAGGATTGGCTTGATTGGGGGTGGGCGTTGTTGGTGGGATAGGACTGATGGGGCGTATAGGGTGTATCGGGAGGGGCGCTCGGACAGGGCCGGCGTTCACCCCTCCCCGGCCTGAAGGCCACCCCTTCCCCGGGCGCCGTCCCGGCTGGGAGAGGGGAACGGCATCGAAAGCGGACAGTGCGCTTCGATGTTGGACCGTTGCGCTGAGCCATGAAGTGAAGAATTTGCGGATTGCCGGGGTGGGGCGGGGGTTGCGGGTGTTTGCCTTGACGCGGTGGCGCGGCGCCGGTATGCTTACCGCAGGCCACCCGAACAGGACATTGCACACTATGCCGACGCTCAACTGGATTGGCAAAGACGCGGTGGTGAACCACCATCTGCGCGTTCCCTTTCACCTGCTCACCGACGTGCCCGACCTCGCTTGCGGCGACCCCGGCAGCGGCAATCTCATCGTGCAGGGCGACAACCTGGTGGCGCTGAAGGCGCTGCTGCCATACTACGCCGGGCAGGTGAAGTGCATCTACATTGATCCTCCGTACAACACGGGTAAAGATAATGACGGAAACGGATGGCTATATAGCGATAATGTTTCAAGTCCGGTTATTAAGGAATGGCTTGGGCGTGTTGTAGGTAAGGAAGCGGAAGATCTATCCCGGCATGACAAGTGGCTCTGCATGATGTTTCCAAGGCTTCAGTTATTAAAACAATTCCTAGCTCCTGATGGAATTATGTTTATTTCTATCGATGATATTGAATTGCCATATTTGAGAATTTTAATGGATGAACTATTTCCGCATCCTAATGCAAAGAATAGGCTAGCATGTTTTGTGTGGGAGACAGATGGTAATTTCGACAATCAAGCAAAAGTAAAAATAACTCACGAATACATCCTAGCATATTCCAGAATATTTGAATGCTTCCCGGCACCTCCTGTCATTGATCTAACGATAGGGAAAAGAAGTAAGCTATATAAACCTGAAATACGAAATACAATAGTAAAAAATGGGCCTAAAAATCCTATATCAGATATATTGATACCCGAAGGATTTCCTGCAGATTTCACAGATGGTATCATCCCTGCTAGATCGGACGTTTGGCCTCATTATGATAGAGACCTGATTATTCGTGATGGAGCATTATTTGAACCTGTAACTGCACGTAGCGGTTGGAGTTCAAAAGATTTATGCTTACAATTTATTGCATCTGGATACCAACCGGTTTTAGATACAAAAGGTCAATTAACTAGATTCGTTATATCGAATTCAGGAACTATTGAGTGTGTGAAGATACGTTCAGAGAATCAAAGTCATGTAATATCAGTAATACGAGACGTCGGATCTACGCAAAACATGAGTATAACACTCGCGCAAATGGGAATTAGCTTTACATACCCAAAACCTGTTGGATTGATTGCATACTTACTTTCTATGGTGTCAGATAAATCAGCATTAATACTCGACTCTTTTGCGGGGTCAGGTACTACTGCGCATGCAACATTAGAGTTGAATAGTTTAGATGGAGGGAATCGCCGTTTCATACTTATTGAGATGGAGCCTGATACTTCAAAAAATATTACAGCGGAACGTGTTCGACGTGTTGCACAAGGATATACAAGTATAAAGAGTGAACTAGTCGAAGGCCTCGGTGGCGGTTTCCGTTACTGCGAGCTGGGCGAACCGCTATTCGACGAGGCCGGGAATATCCGCGCGAGCGTCAGCTTCGCGGAACTGGCGCGGCACGTTTTCTTCACGGAGACGGGGGAGCCGCTGCCGGGGGACGCGGCGCTGGACACGCCGTTTTTAGGCGCATGCCGGGGGGTGGGAATTTACCTGTTGTATAACGGGATTCTGAAAGACAAAAGCACCAACGGCGGCAACGTGCTCACCCGCGCCGTGCTGGCCAGCCTGCCGCCGTTTGACGGGCCGAAGGTGATTTACGGCGCCGGCTGCCTGCTGGGGGCCGACCGGCTGCGCGCGGCGCGCGTCACTTTCCGCCAGACACCCTACGAGATACGCGTATCATGATTACACTGAAAGACTACCAGGAACGGGTGCTCGAATCGCTGCGCGATTTTCTGCGGCAGAGCGCGCATGACAACCGCCCGGAGGCGGCGTTCCGCGCGGTGCAACTGCGCACGGGCCGCAACCCGATGCGCTACCTGCCCGTCGAAGCCGAAGGGTTAGAGCCGGGCATGCCGTATGTCTGCCTGCGCGTGCCCACCGGCGGCGGCAAGACGCTGCTGGCCTGCCACGCAGCCGGCATCGCGATGACCGACCTGCTGCGCGCCGACCGCGCGGTGGTACTGTGGCTGGTACCGAGCAATACCATCCTGGACCAGACCGCCGACGCGCTGCGCGACCCGCGCCACCCGTACCGGCGCGCGCTGGAGATGGCCTGCGGCAGCGTCGAGGTAGTGACTATCGAAGAAGCGCTACACCTGTCGCGCGGCGCAGTGGACGGGCAGACGGTGGTCATCGTCTCCACCATTCAATCCTTCCGCGTGGAGGACACCACCGGGCGGAAAGTCTACGCGCAGAACGGCGCTTTCGCCGAACACCTGCTGAACGTGCCGCTGGACCGGGTGGCCGACCTGCTGCCCGGTCCCGACGGCAAGCCGCTGCCTTCGCTGGTGAATATGCTGCGCCTGCGCCGACCCATCGTGATCGTGGACGAGGCGCACAACGCGCGCACCGATCTCTCCTTCGCCACGCTGGGGGCGCTGCGGCCGTCCTGTATCATCGAGTTCACGGCCACCCCGGCGCGGACCAAGCACCCGTCCAACGTGCTGCACCACGTCTCCGCCGCCGAACTGAAAGCGGCGGAGATGGTGAAGCTGCCGCTGCGGGTGATCACCCGCCACCCCAGCCAGCGCGACCAACTGCTGGCGGAGGCGCTGACGCTGCGCGAAGACCTGGAGCGGTTGGCTATCACGGAAGGGCAGCAAACCTGCGAATACCTGCGGCCCATCCTGCTGATTCAGGCGGAACGGGTGGATGACTGCGTGCCGTTGCGCGACCGGCTGGCCGCCGATTTCGGCGTGCCGACCGCGCAGATCAAGATCAGCACCGGCAAGCTGGATGAGTTGAAAGCGATAGAAGATATCAGCACACAGGCCTGCCCGGTGCGCGTGATTATCACCGTGGAAAAGCTGCGCGAAGGATGGGATTGCCCCTTCGCCTACGTGCTGTGCAGTCTGAAGGAGACACGATCCGCCACCGCCATCGAGCAGATCGTCGGGCGCATTCTGCGCCTGCCACGCGCCAGCACGAAGCTGCATCCCGAACTGAACTGCGCCTACGCCTTCTCGGTCTCCGACTCGCTTCCGGACGTGCTGAAAGAATTGCAAGACGCGCTGGTACGGAACGGCTTCACCGCCGCCGAAGCGGAGCAGATTGTCATCGCCAACGAAGAAACGGCACTCGCGAACCAACCGATTTCCGTGCATATTGATCCCGCCACCGAACTCGACCCCCAGGCCGCGCATGTGCAGATTCCCGCGCTGGGCGGAAAGGTGCAGCTTGACGCCGCAACTGGGGAAGTGACGATTCTGGCGCCGCTGGACGCGGAGGAAACCCGCACGCTCGTCAGTTGCGCCACTACCCCCGCAGCGAAAGCGAAGATACAGGACGCCGCCGACCGGATACGCGAAGCGCGCGCGGCGTATGGCGGCGGCCAGACGGCCACTCCCACAGCGGTTCCGCCAACAATGGATTTCCGGGTGCCGCTCCTCTGCGTACGCGAAGGCAGCGACGTGTTCGAGTTTGAGAGCACGATGCTGCTGGAGCATCCCTGGAAGCTCAGCGAGAAAGACGCTTTGCTCCCCGATTACGATCCGTCCAAGCTGCCCGCCGCCCGCACCGGTACGCTGGATATCGGCGCGGACGGCAACGTGAAAGTGGGCGAACTCACACTGCCCTACGAGACGGATTTCATCACCAAGCTACACCAGCAGGTATTTCAACTCGACCAGACCAGCGCCTGGTCAGCGGAAGACTTGATCGCCTGGCTCGACCGGCACATTGACCACCGGGATATTCCCTACGGCGAATCCGCCGCGTTTCTGCGCAAGGCAGTGCGCGGCATCATGTCGCGTTTTGGGATCGAGGACGTGAGCCGCCTCGCACTCGACCGTTTCCGCCTGCGCGACGCGATTGACCGCCGCATCGCGGACCATCGCCTGCGCGAACGCCGGGAGGCGTTTCAACTCTTCCTGCTGCCAGATTCGGCGTTGACGGTAAGCGACGCGCATGTGGTAGATTTTACCCAAATTAACTATGACCCAAGCTGGCTGTATGACGGCAGCTATGAATTCAGGAAGCATTTCTTCGGTCCCAAGCCGGGTGAACTCCAAGATCAAACCCCTGTCGGAAAAAAGCTCACCGAGGAATGTCGCTGCGCGCAGTATTTAGATTCGATGCGAGCGGTGGAATGCTGGGTACGGAATCTTTCCCGCCGTCCTACTTCATTCCGCCTGCAAACCTCGACGGACTGGTTCTATCCCGACTTCGTGTGCAAGCTGACCGATGGGCGTATTCTTGTCGTCGAGTATAAAGGCGCGGACCGCTACACCCAGGCGGACGCCGAAGAAAAGCGCGCTATCGGCGCGGTGTGGGCAGCCCGCAGCGGGGGACGATGTCTCTTCATCATGCCCACCGACCGCAATTTCATCGCGATTGACCAGTTGATTGCATCATTGTAACCCCTTGAGAATCCCGACCGAAGCGACAGGTGAATTCACGAGGCGCGGCGAATTGGACAGGCAGACGCGGACCATCAGTAAGGAGTTTGAGTTATGGCAAAGAACGCGGCAGGCGGCGGGGGCGGGCATGCGCAGGCGAGTATCGCCGGGATAGCGTTGCTGCGCATCTTTCTCGGCGCCTTTTTCCTGTATATCGTGTTCACGGAGAAAATCGGCAATCCGGCGGGATTCACGCGTGACCTTGCCGATTGGACGGCGCGGGATGGGCTGTTCGTGGTGGGCAACCAGTGGCCGGCATTCGGGCGGTTTCTGACCAGCAGCGTGCATCCGAACGCGCAGGCGGTGGCCTGGCTGTTGATCTTCACCGAGTTATTCGCCGGCGCCATGCTGCTGGTGGGCCTGCTGACGCGGCTGGCGGGATTCGGCGCGCTGGTGTTGAGCGTGTTGTATACGCTGGCGACCTTCCACCTGCCGGCGGAGTTCTGGTCAAACGATCTCGCGTACGCGGCGATCTCGCTGGCGGTGATCATCGCCGCCGCCGGGCGCACCTGGGGCATTGACGCGTTCATCGCCCAGCGGACGAAGGTGAAGCTGCTCTGGTGACGGGGATGTTTGAATGTTTTGCACCCCTTCGCGACGTTCCCGGCTTGCGCCACGCGCTCTCCACGCGGGAAGGCGGCGTGAGCGAGGGGCCGTATGCGACATTGAATCTGGGCTATCACGTCGGCGATGACCCGGCCCGCGTGACGGACAATCGCCGGCGGCTGGCC
>JAKIYB010000317.1 GCA_022708765.1 Armatimonadota bacterium
GCCGCCGATAATGGCGTCAATGCCCGCCACCTCCGCGGCCAGCCTGCGGTCCAGGTCCAGGCCGAGATGGGTGACGGCGATGAGGATGTCGCATTCCTTCCGCGCCAGCGACACCCACGTTTTCGCCGCCGCAATCGGGTCGCTGATGGTCCACCCCTTCGTCTGCGGATACTCCGCCGCGCGCGGGGCGGTGAGGCCAAGGAAGCCTACCCGCGCGCCGCCGTAGTCGCGCACGATGAACGGCTGCACGCCCGGCACCGGCACGCCCGTCTCGCCCACCGTCAGGTTCGCCGCCAGCCAGGGGAAGCGGCTGCGGCGCAGCAGTCCCAACATGGCAGCCTGCGCGTCCGTGCCGGCGGTCGCCAGAAATTCGTTGTTGCCCACGCAGAGCAGGTCATAGCCCATGGCATTCAGCGCCTCGATTTCCGGCACGCCAGAGAATTTCGTCTGCCAGGGCCCGCGGGTGAAGAGATCGCCGGTATCAATCACCGCCAGCGGATGGGTGATGGCCTTGCGCGCGGCGGCGATGGCCGTCGCGCGCCGCGCCAGCCCGCCCACCTCGCCGGGCAGCCGCACGGCAAATCCGCGCGTCGCCGGCGTGTATTGATGCGGTAAGAGCATGCCGTGCAGATCATTGGTGTGCAGAATCGTTAGTTCAAAACGCTCCCCGGCCAACGTGCCGAGGGCCAGCAGGCAGAAGGTTAACAGCAGTAACCAGCGTCGCATGTGTATCACTCCCTTGTTATTCTACCGCCAGCCGTCGCAAGATGAGAAGGGGCGCGTTGCGATTGTCGAAAAACGCGCGATCCCACGAGAACGGCGCGGGTATCTCCGCCATAAGACACCATGATCGAAGACACCGACACCGTACCGATGACAGCCGTCACGCGCGCGATGAAGCTGACCTATCTCCAGGCCATGCTCGGTGCCGCGTCCGTAGCCCTCACCGGCGGAGCGTTCATCACTGGCTTCGCGCTGAAGCTGGGCGCGGACACCATCCACATCGGTCTGATGAGCACGCTGCCCATGCTCTGCATCCTGGTACAGCTTCTCGCCTCCGCCGTCGTCGAGCGCGGCGCCGACCGCCGGCGCATGACCATCATCTGGAGCCTGGGCGGGGTGGCGGGCTGGGCGGGAATCCTGTGCATCCCGCTATTGGGCGGCGTCGTCGCGCTACCGCAAATCTGGCTGCTCATCGGCATGCTTACCCTCATGACGCTCTTCGCCTACATCGCGGGCAGCGCGCGCGGCAGTTGGGTGGGCGATCTCATCCCGGAAGCGATGCGCGGCGCGTTTTTCGGTAACCTGTTCATGTATTCCGCCATTGTCAGCGGCGCCTTCGGCCTGCTGGGCGGCGTGCTGATGGACTACCTGAAAGACCGGGAAGCGACCGCCTTCTGCACCCTCTTCGCCATCGGCGCCGGCCTGGGACTCGTCAGCGTGCTGCTGTACCTGCCCCAGCCGCATGTGCGCCCCGCGCGCGCGTCGGAAGACGGATTTCGCGCCCACTTGCGCGCCACATTCGCCAACCGGCCCTTCATGGTGGTGATGCTCTACGCGCTGCTATGGTCGCTGCAGAGCATCGCCTGGCCGTTCTATGCCACCTACATGCTCGACACTGTGAAGATGAGCTACTTCTGGATCAGCGTGACCGGCATCTCCGCCATGCTGACGATGGTCCTTACCGCGCCGTTCTGGGGGCGCGTGGTGGACCGTTATGGCTGCCGGCCGGTGCTCGTGGCCTGCACGGCCGCATGCGTGCCGTTGCCGCTTATCTGGTTCTGGTTGGAGACGCCGCTGGCGGTCACCGTGGTCGTATCCACGGTAAATATCCTCGGCGGGGCGCTGGGAGCAGGCATCTCCGTCGCGCTCAGCACGCTGGTCTATAAGGCGACGCCCAGTGCCGGGCGCGCGGTGCAGTTCGCCATCTACTCTATCCTCGTCACGCTGGCAGCCGCGCCCATGCCCACGCTGGGCGGCGCGCTGCCGGGTCTGCTGGCGCGCTGGGGCATTACGGCGGATATTCGCGTCACCTTTTACGCCTGCATCCCGCTCATACTGGCTGCCCTTTTCGCCGCGCGGGCCATTCGCGAGGCCGGCGCCGGCGCGACCGTCGAACTGGTGCGCCGTTTGCCCTTCCACCTCCGCCGCCCGGCTTCACTGCACGCCGCGTGACACCCGTGTTCCGCATTCGCGCAAAATGGCATTGACGTCGCGCCGGCATGCTTCCTACCATGACCCGAAGAGATGGGAGGGGGGTGATGGAGTAATCAGTGAATCAGGGAGCCTGGGGGCTGAAAACACATTTTGAGGGCCCCGTCAGTCAACCGCCCGCCAGCGCGGACGGAATAGACTGACCCGCTACAATTATTTACTGATCACTCCCTCGCTTCTTCACACGGGAGGTCAGCATGCCCGCATACTACGCGGTGACACAGCGCGGCAGTCGGTGGCATTATCTCTGCGCCGGTGAAGATCCGGAGGGCGTATACCGCCAGGCGGTGACGATGCTCACCGATGACGACCGCCTGCGGGAAGATGACAGTATCGCCCACTCTCCGGATGAAGAGCGGGCGATGGATCGGTTGCGCGTGGTGCCGGAAGCGACGGCGAAGACGCTGCGGCTCACCTACCCCCGGTCACTCTTTGAGGAGTGAAAGGGCCGGTCTGCGTGGAGAACTCCGACGGCGGCGCTTGCTCGCGCCCGCCCCGGCTGCCGCCGGCGAAAAGCGTATTCATCGCCTCGCGAGCGTCGGAAATGACGCCCAGCGGCTGTGAACCGCCGCCATAGAGGTAGAGCACCTGCCCGCCGAGTGCTTCGGTGAGGCGCTCCACGTTCAGCCAGTTCACGTGGACGAGGCGCACGACGGTCACTTCTTCCGCCGCCGGAGCGCCGGACACCACGCCTTGCGCGGTTGACCTGCCGCCGACGAGGATGCCGCCCTGCGCGGATGCCGCCGCGCCCAACAGCGCGGTCAGTGCCAGCAGCATCAGGATGCGCGTCATGCCAGCCTCCTTTGTACTCGACGCCGGCCTCTCCGCCATCCCCCCGAATGTTAGAGAGGCCGGTGAGTCGAGTGTACTGGTAATACGCCGAAGGTGCGAAAGGAGTTGCAACGATTTTTCAAAATTTTTTCGTGATCACCTCTCCCCTGTGAAGGGAGGGAAAACAGAGTGAGAACTGTAATCGGCATCGAAATGCACTATACTCCCCCTCCCCGCTTAGGGGAGGGGGTTGGGGGGAGAGGTGACCCCAGGCTGTTATGCCCCGCCGGCGACCTTCACCACCATCCAGACCATGCGGCTGTCACGGGTATCCACCATATGCGGCACGCCTTCCGGGATGATGACGACGTCGCCCTCTTGCAGATGGTAGGTCTCTGCGCCGTCCAGCCCGTCGCCGCGATGCTGCCCCGCGCGCGGCGACGTCGGCGCGATAAGGGTGCCGCCCAGCGCGATCTCGCCTTCGCCCTGCATCACGATGTAAATGTCCGTCTCGGCGTCGTGCATCTCCGACTTCAGTTCCGGGCTGTGGTCTTTCACCACGTAATCCACCCAGTAGCGCTTGCCTTCCGGCATGAAGATGTTCGTGCCGCCCACTTGCGTCGCCGCCATCTCGCGCAGCGCCGCGCCGGTGAAAATCTTGTACGACATGGTTGCTCCCGTTGTTGAGATAATGATGGAGTGAATAGTGAATAGTAATCAGTATCGTGGCGGGGTATGTCAACGCGAATGCTGCCGGCTGCAATCACCGGCGAATTCTTTGCGTGCGCAAGTCGGCTTGCGGAAAACCGCAACCGTCTGTGACTGATTACTCGTGACTGATTACCGCCTACTGCGTCGCTTCCCCTTCGTCGGGTGGTTTCAGCATCAGCGCCACCTCTTCGCTGCGCTCCTGCAGGCTGGCGCAGACGAGGTTGCACAGCGTGGTGAGCGAGGGATCGGCGATGCGATAAAAGGTGCTGACGCCCTCTTTACGTCGGGCGACGAGGCCGCCGTCGGCGAGGATGCCCAGGTGCTTGGAGACGTTGGCCTGCGTGGTGCGCATCGCCTGCACCAGCTCGGTCACGCTCTTTTCTCCGTCCATCAGCAACTGCAGGATGCGCAGCCGTGTAGGCTCGGAGAGCAGCTTGAACCGATGGGCAATCAATTCGAGGGCCTGGTCCGACAAGGGCAGATGCTGGGTCATGGTCGCTTCACCCCACAGGTATACGGTTATATGGTATTATCACGCGTTTTCCCGCTTTCGGCAAGTCACCTCCGGTCGGCAAGGCAACCGGGGAAGACAGCCGTGATGTTTTTGTGTATAATAGCTGTCGCGGTTTCCTGACCGCGACAACCCATACCATTCCCTCGCGGAGGGCTGCGACCCGCGCGCCCGCCGTACCGTTGAGAAGGAGGAACATGTCATGGCCTATGTGATCAGCGACGCGTGCGTGAGCTGCGGCGCCTGCGCCCCCGAGTGCCCGGTCGAAGCCATCAGTGAAGGCGCGGACAAGTACGTCATTGATGCCGACACCTGCATTGACTGCGGTCGCTGCGAGGAAAGCTGCCCCAGCGAAGCCATCAGCGCCGGGTAAGCGTCTCCGAACACGCGCAAGATGAAACGCCGGCATCCCTTCTGGGTGCCGGCGTTGTCATTTGCGGGTTTTATCACCATTCACAGCCGTTTATGATGCTCAGTAAAGCGGTGACAGACTGCGCATTACCCTACGTGTGAAAGTGCTGGAAGCATATTCTATACCGGCATTGTCTGTCCAGTCGTTACCGGCAACGCTCAGTAATGCGTTGTCTGTCACCGATTTACCCATATCCCCCAAGCAATCTACCAGGTTACTGGGTAGAGTCTTTTCTTGCGGCCTGAGCCACCAAGCGCCAATCATAGGGGAGCAATTCCCGAAGAAGCACGACGGTATCTACGCCAACAAGCACTTCGGCATACAGATTTTCCTCATGCAATTGACCGATGAACTCTCGACACCGACCGCAAGGAGGGAGCACGTCGCCATTCCAATTCACTGCGACCATTTTAACAACGTGGTTTTCACCCGAAGTCACTATGGCAGCAGCGGCAGCATGTTCCGCGCAAAACCCCATCGAGCAAGCGGTATCAATACAGACCCCGGTATAAACCATGCCATTAGCGGTCAGCAGCGCAGCCCCAACTCCACCGGCTTCTGCATCACTGGAGAGCCGGCGAGGGTTGATCACTTTGTAGGCCTCATCATATAATTCTTTTGAAGGTCAAAGGAACTCCCTCGGATTTACCCCTTGCTTTACAACTCCACCTCCGCCCGCCGGTGCGCGTTGCACTGCACATTCACCGCGCAAGGGAGGCTGGCGATGTGGCAGGGGGCGGTTTCCACGTGGACGGCGAGGGCGGTGACGGCGCCGCCGGTGCCGCCGGGACCGATGCCCAGCGCGTTGATACGGCGCAGCAGTTCGGCTTCCAGCGCGGCGTCTTCAGGATCGGGGTTGGGGGCGCCCAGCGGGCGCAGCAGCGCGCGCTTCGCCAGCATGGCGCACCCCTCAAAGTTGCTGCCGATGCCCACGCCGATAAGCAGCGGCGGGCAGGCGTTCACCCCCTGCTCGGAGACGCGCTCGACCACGAAATCCATGATGCCGTCGGCGCCGTCCGAGGGTTTCAGCATGCGCAGCGCGCTGGCGTTCTCGCTGCCGCCGCCTTTAGGCAGCACCGTCAGCCGCAGGCGGTCGCCGGGGGTCAGGTGCAGGTGGAGGATGGCGGGGGTGTTGT
>JAKIYB010000318.1:0-2898 GCA_022708765.1 Armatimonadota bacterium
GGCAGTACGGTCTACCTCGTCAGTGGGGACGGCGCGCCGCAGCCGCTGATACAGGATCCGCATCCCATCAGTGGGATAGCCTGGGCGCCGAATGGCACGGCACTGGTCTGCAGCATACAGCAAGGCATCTATGCCCAACTCGTGCTGAAACTCCCCGGCAGCGAACAGAGCCTGCCGCTGACCGCGCTCACCAATGCCTCCGCCCTCGACCCAACCTGGAAGTGACGCATCGCGCGCGACGCCTCCGCTCGCACCTGCGGGCGGAGGCGTTTTTTTAGCGCTTTTCCCGCTCTTCGCCGGTGAAGCCGACTGCCGCGCCGGGGTGATTCTCGTTGCCTTCGAGAAGATCGGCAAGGTTCGCGGTGGCGCCGGTGCCGCGCGCATCGGTCAGGTTCGTGCCGGCAATATCGCCCGGAGGCAGGTTCCTGGATGTAAACGCGTGCCCCGTCGGGCCGACTACGTCCAGGCCTGTCACCTCATCCGCCAGCGCATCGGGACTCTGGTCCGGATTATACAGACCGAACCCGCCCGGCAGCGCGTTTGCGTTCTCATCGGCGATGTCGCCCGGCATATCGTTGCTGTGTTTCCGCATTGTCACCATCTCCACGGGGCGTGCCGCCTCCTCCAGCATCACCCGGCGCGGGGCGGGGGAAACGGGACGGATGTACCAAAACACGCGGCGCCCCGTAGCGGGGCGCCGCGTGAACAACATGGTGTTACGATGCATTCACCTGCCGTAGATGAAGGTCATCTCGGTGTCGGTGAAGATGCGGTCGAGCAGACTGAAGAGCTGCGGGTCGTTCTTCATCAGCCCCGCGCGGTTCACCTGGCGACCGTCGTCGGTGCGGCCCTTCAACTCCTGCAGCAGGTAGGCGGTGACGCCTTCCGCGAAATACTCGCGCGGGTTGGAGGCGGCGTACCAGTTGATCGGTTTCCCCTGCTTCCAGACGCGATGGAAATCCTTCGACGTGGTGAAGTAGAAGTAGCCGTCCTTCGCGATGGCGTGGTCGAGCAGGTGGGCGAACTCGTGCAGCAGCACCTGATTGCCCATGGTGTCGGGCATATAGATGATGCAGTCATCCGGGTTGAACCAGGCCGCCTGATTGCTGTCCATCAGTTTATTGCCGCAACGCATCCCCTTCTCCACGATGCCGTAGTAACTGGGAAGCCAGGGCGTCTCCCAGATCCACACGCCGCCGCAGACGCGGCGCATGCGGCGCTGGAGATGCGTGGGGAAAAGGCTGAATACGTGCCGGACGTCATCCGTGCGATTCACGGCGCACTGACTATGGGGCAGATCGAAGAGTTCCATTGTACCACCTAACTGCCACGATGAAGGCTATAAAATGTCCGTGACGTCTGACACTATTATAACGGGAAATTCACTTTTTGCAAGGGGGTGCCCCAAGGAATTTTACGTTGCCGTCCCCATGAGGCTGTCACCGAGCCCGGCACGGGCTGACACGCACAATTCAGGGCTCATTTGAACCTGGGACAGGGAAGCGCCTGCTTCACCGAGTGAGGAGGCGTCCACCGTGCAAGCGATGAGATTCCCGGACGGAATTGCCACCGTTATCGTGCAATATTGTGAGCGTTTCCTGTTGCGCATCACGTGTAAAACTATGCTTATCATTTTCAAGTATTCCACGTAATTCCTAGTGGTAAACCATGCGGGAAATCCGTGAAAACGTGTAGCGACGTTGGCGAATGGTTTTTTGTCACTCAGCGAGCATGGCATGGAGACGGTCATCGCCGACGGCAGTGATCCGCGCGCGCGTGATGCGCCCGGCCGACGTCGCCGGAAAAGGCGCGCAGACGCGCAGATAGCCGGGGGTGAGGCCTTCGCCGCGCGTGCCGGTGCGTTCCACCAGCACGAACACTTCGTCGCCAACGAGTGGCGCCGCGATGGCGGTGAAGAGGCGACGCTCGAGCGCGAAGAGCGTGGCGCCGCGTGCTTCCTTCACCGCGTCCGGCACCATACCCGGCATAGCCGCGGCGGTGGTGTGCGGCCGTGGGGAAAACTTGAAAATGTGCAGCTTGAGGAAACCGATCTCCTCCACCAGAGCGCAGGTATTGGCGAATGCCGCGTCCGTTTCGCCGGGGAAGCCGACAATGACGTCGGTGGTGAAGGTGGTATCGGGCATCGCCGCGCGCAGCAGGCCGATGGTCGCCCGGTAGTCGGCGGCGGTGTAGCCGCGCCGCATGGCGCGCAGTATCCCGTCGTCGCCGGATTGGAGGCAGACATGGAAATGGCGGCAAAGCGTCGGGTGCGCCGCCAGCGCGTCCGCCAGCCGCGCGTCTATGCCCATCGGCTCCAGCGAGCTAAGGCGCAGCCGGGGAATCTGGAGTTCACGCGTGGCCGCCACCAGGTCGGCCAGCCGCGGACCGTCGCCTTCCAGCCCATAGGCATCCAGCCGAATGCCGGTGAGCACGATCTCCTGAATGCCGGCGTCCACCAGCGCGCGAAGTTCGGCGATGACCGCGTCCAGCGGGCGGCTGCGCAGGTCACCGCGCGCCAGCGTCACAGCGCAGAAAGCGCAGCGCAGGTTGCAGCCGTCCTGCACCTTCACGGTGGCGCGGGTGCGCTCGATGGAGGTCGTCAGTCCGCTGGCGAGAGCGGCGCCCGTAGGCGGGCGCAGTTGCGCGAGCAGGTTGGGAATCGTCTGCTGGCGATCGAGCGGCACTACCGCGTCCACGCCGGCGATGGCCGCCAGTCGCTCCGGCTCCAGCGTGGCATAGCATCCGGTGACGATGATGGTGGCGTCCTCGCGGGCGCGCAGCGCCTTGCGCAGCGTCTTGCGTGACTTCGCATCCGCCTCGCTCGTCACCGTGCAGGTGTTCACGATGTAGACGTCGGCGGGGGCATGCGGCGGCACAATAACATACCCGCGCGCGCTC
>JAKIYB010000318.1:2908-5742 GCA_022708765.1 Armatimonadota bacterium
CCGGGCCAGCGTGTCGCTATCATACCGATTCGCTTTGCACCCCAATGTGGGGAGGGCGACGGTGACGGGTTCCGTATGGCGGTCAGTCATGACACGCCATTATACCGCGGCAAGGATCATCAGGAGAAGGCGGAGCGTCAGCGCGTCTCAAACAGCTTTGCCGTAATGACCACGCCCAGCAGCGTGAATAGCGCGCCCACGACGAGGATGGCGCCGGCGATTGCATCGCGGTTGTTGATCATGCCCGCGCCGCCCAACAGCGCGCCGAGCGCCGCAAGGGTGATGATCGCCAGTAACAAAGCGGCTCCCATGGTTCCGCAACTTTGATTCATATCGCGAACCTCCTGTCACTGCATTGAGAAAAGTCACCATTCCATGACATTATACCGGCAAGACGGCGATCGGATTATGCACCCCTTTTACGGCGCGACGTCCAGGCGGAGCCGCGGGCGCTTTTCTACCCGGGGAAAGTCATGCCCGCAGAATTCATAGCCCAGGTTGTCAACGTATTTGCCGGTGTAATCAATGCGGACCAGCAGGCTGATCGCGGTTTTTCCCGATTGTCGCGCGGCGCGCACCGCCTCGGTGACATCCCAGCTCAGCGTGCGGCGCTCGCGTATAGTCAACTGGATGCCCGCCTTGGAATGGAAGGTACCGCCGGCGATGAGTTCGTTTGCGCCCCACGGTTTGCCGGCTGCCGCATCGGTGAAGGTGGCGGTCGCCGGGTCCCAGTCATCACGGATGCTGTTGCAGGATATCGCGACCGCGGCCAGCTCCTGCAGCAAGCCGGGGTCTGCCTGCAAGCTTGGGTCGGTAGTCATTTCCAGCGTGGCCCGCCGCAGCGTGCCGGTAGTGGGGATGTCCGTGAAGCGCAGCAGGATAACCCGCGGTTCTCTGGCATGCGCGCGCACCGACAGTCGTGATGGCTGTTTTGGCGTGACCGCAGCCGGCGTTTTCGCGTCCAGATAGCACCCCTGCGCGCCGGCGTACTCCAGTGCGCCGCCGACGCCCGCCGGACCATTGCGCAGCACGACGCGTCGCAGCGGCGGCGTGACGAACTCCATGCTGTCGGAAATGGCGGATGCCTGTCCACGGGCATCAAGCGAGCGTACCGCAACCCACAGCCGTGTTCCGGCGGGCAAGCCGGGGAGGCGCACCGTCTGCGGCTGACCATCAGCCGCCGTATAGTCGCCGCCTGGCCCGGTGAGGGTCACCCAGTCCGGCTCGCGGATCTCCCCACGGTCACTGACGCGCAACTCGTAGCGCGCGGCGCCAGCCGGTTTGTTCCATTGAATGTCCACGCCGTCTCTGCCCGCCCCCATCATGTTCAGGGTCTCTACGGCGCTGGGCGCCGTCGCCGGATGTCCCTTGAAGAAGACGGGATCGCTGCTGCCGCAGTTGATCAGGTCAAGCACGTCATCGCCGTCCACATCTCCGACATAGAAATAGCGGAAGCGTTGCGTATAGCGGATCGGTTTCGGAGAACCTAACGGTTTGCCGGCCTGGAATTTCAACTCGACCGCCGGGTCAGCGGAGACGTTGCGATAGGTCAACAAGGCCATGCCGGCGCTGTTATCCTCCACGATCAAATCGAGTTTCCCGTCCCCGTCCAAATCGCGCGCCGCGATGCCGCACTGACTGGCCGTGAGGGCAAAGTTATCCACCCTCAACTTCAGCGGCTGACCCTTTTCATCGCACAGTGATTGATATTCCGCATACCGAGGCGCGTCGTTGGTGCCGGTATTCAGGTACAGGCGATATTCCTTGTGATGCAGTCCATGCCAGTACTGGCCTTCCGTATTCACCACGCCCAGCAGCAAATCCGTCTTGCCGTCGCCGTTCCAGTCCACCATCAATGGGTAGCTGCGGGCCATTTCGGTTTTCATCGTGTTGGCAACCGTGGTCCATTTCTGCTTATCGGCTGACACCTCGATTTTATACTGGTACCATGGTTCGCCCTGCTCCAGGCTCAGCCGGTGTAGCTTTCCCTGCCAGTAGAACGGCAAGTACTGGCCGAACCAGCCTTCGTCGCGATCGGAGAGCAGCATGCGAATCCTGTCCAGCGTGGCCGGCTCCTTGAGCTTCACGATGGCCATGGCCCGCCAGTATCCCAGCGAGGTATATGCCCGCACGTCTGCCTTGGACTGGTTCCCCGGTGTGAGCATAAGCAGGGGACGCTGCACGCCGGTTTGTGCAGGATAGGCTTTGCTATCTTCGACGGTGGCGCCGGCGTCTACCGTCGCCACGTTCTTCCCGCCGGCCAGCGCCTCGAACGTGATGATATTCAGCATGTGATCACCCCAAATGCCCAGCCCCTCCTGGCCATCGGGGTCGTTCGAGACGCGGATATACTGCACCTTGTCCGGCAGAGTAACGGGGATCTCCTGCCAGCCTCGACAGCGGTTGCGCTGGGCCGGCAGATTCAGCGGCGTGCGCTCCTGAAAAGTGAGGCCATCGGCCGCCAGATTGGTGAACAGGTATAGCTGCCCGTCCACGCTCATCATCAACCGCTTTTTCCCGGAGCCATCCGGCGGGAACAGTGAGATGGCGGATCCGTAGACGTCATGTGGGCGCGTCTCGAAAGACTTCGGCACCATACTCAGGTCTCCGCGGAAATTCAGGTAACCGGCAAAGGCATACTTGATTTCCCCGGGTCGGGTGGCGACATTCTTATACAGCGCGGTGCGGCGCAGGGCAAACTTACAGTGCGCGTCAATACAGCCGTGGAGAATCAGGTCGCGCGAATTCGGTCCGAACCAGTTGACGACCAGCGGCTGATACATGTAGCCGAACCGGTTGAAATCGCCGCCGGACAGCGTCACCGGGGTAGCGAA
>JAKIYB010000319.1 GCA_022708765.1 Armatimonadota bacterium
ACGTGAGCTTGGCCGGCGGCCCGACGAAGTTCAGATCTTTATTGTCCACCTTCGCGGCGCCGGATTCGGCATGAATGGTGGCATTGCCACCCGCGCCGCCTTTGCCGCGCACTTTGAGCGTCACGGTACCGTTCGCATCGAAGAGCAGGTTGCTCGGTGACGTGCCCAGTTCCAGATTCGTCGTCGGATTCACGAAGGTGGCATTCACGCCGGTGATATTGAGAATCGAAAGCGGCGTGTTGGCCGGTACGGGCTTGCCCGCGTCATCCGTAGCGGAAATGACCACCGTGGTCTCTTCCAGCAGCCCGTCCTGCCAGAAGTGGACATTCGCGTCCGTTGGCAGTAACGCCGTGCCCTGAACGGAAACTTTGATATCCTTCGCCGGCTTCTTATAGGCGATATTCGCCGTGGCGGCGGTGGCCGCGCCGGCGCGGGCGGATACGATGAAGTCGTAATCCGTGACCTTGGCCGGGTCAGCGGCTTTCACCTTCACCGATGCCAGTCCGTTATCGCCCACCTTCACTTTGCCGTCCGTCGGCTCCAGAACGAATCCCGGGTTGTCTACGGCGAACTGCACGGTGACGGCATCCTTGAGGATATTCGTTCCGTTCACATCCTTCACCGACACCGTCAACGTCACCGTATCGGTGCTGTTGATGAACGTCGGCGGATTCAGGAAGTTGATAGCCATCGGCGGGCCGACGATGGCCACGTTGAAGATATTCTGATCATCCTGCCCATAGATGCCGGACTTCCAGTCATACACCAGGTATCCCGGTCCGGGATTCCCGTTGGCATACACGCGGAACTTTCCGGTGATTTTACTGCCGGCCAGGTCAATGAACGACGGCAGGTTGAGCAACTGGCCCTGGTCGGAAGAGAGCCAGACGCCGACGTCATCGCTATCGGCGATGGACTTCCCGAAAGCATCCAGCGCGGTGATCGTCAGGTCCGCTTCGTCGAAATTCGACCCGGCGTCGGCGCCCATCTGCAGCGCGGGCTTAGAGGAGTCGAAGCGCAGCGTGCGCGCGCCGCCGATCACGCGGATCGCGGTTTGCGCCGAGCTACCGCCCGTCGAAGCGGTGATCTTCTCCGCGCCATGAGAGCGACTGCGATAGTAGGTGGTCGCGGAAGCATACGTGCGCCCACCCTGAACATACGGTGAGATGTCAACGCTGACAAGGGGCAACTCTGCCGCCTGATCGCTAATCAGCGTCGGCACGAACCGCCCCATCCCCGCGGTGAAGACCACTTTTGACAGCGGATCAACCGATGTCGGCAGAACCGGATTGCCATACTTGTCGCGGATATCATCGGCGATCACGCGAATCTGATCTGGGCCCAGGTATGCGGGGAACTGCTCAGGATAGGCGTAGATCTGCGTGGCGCTGGTGCCGTCCACGACCGGATCGAGCGTCAACGTCATCGTGGACGCGGACGCGGCGGTGATGGTAATCGGCGCGGAAGCGATTTCCAGCGGCATCTCCTGCAACTGCTGGCCCACCTCGAACATGACGACAAACGGCCGCGAATAGAGTCCTTTCAAGTCCGTGACCGTGACCTCAGCGTCAATGCCGCCGACCTGATCCGTGCGCCCGGTGACAGTGGGCAGTGCCAGAGAGCCGTCATCCGTGAAGACGAAGCTCATTGTATAGGGCGTATTGCCCGCGCAAGGCTGCCCGCGATCATCCCCAAGGTTCACGCGGATGGGAATCAGCGTTCCCGCGGTAATAGTAGCGGGCGCATTGAGCAGCACGTTCGAATTCGCCGGCACCGGCCCACCCACCATCAGCACGCGCGCCTGCACCTCATTCGGACCGGCGACGCGGAAGGTGGTGGCGAAGATGACGCGGCCGTCCGTGCGGCTGACTCGCGCGATAATTTGCGCGCCGCCCACCGGTGTGTTGCGGTCGGCACTCAATATATTCACCGTGCAGGCACCGTTGGAGGTAGTCGCCATCGGGGTAATGGTGCCGTAAGGCGTACCGGTATTCGGCTTGGGCACGCCCGGCGCGGGATACGGATTCCCCTGATAGTCGAGCCCCGGCTCATATTGGTACGAATTCGGTTCGACGAGTTCAAAGAAGACCTGCGTGCCGTCGGGTACCGCATTTCCGTATTCATCGGTGATGCGCGCATACACGGACGAGGCATAGTCCGCGCCGGTCGCCGGGCGGCCGTTCGTGCGCAGCAACGCCCACGGCCCGGCCATCGAGAGCTCGATGAGCGCCGGCATGCCGCCGCGCACCACGATCTGCGTGGCGCCGGTGACTTCCAGCGCGCGGGCGGTAATCGTTACGGTCTGGGCTTTGCTCGGTCCGGTATAGCCGACATTGCGGACATAACCGTCAGCCCCCGTTACAGCGGTAGTCGTGGCGAGGGTGCCATCAGACGCCACCAGATCAACCGCCACGTTCGGCGCGGGGACACCCTTATCCGTCACCAGGATATCCAGCGTCGTCTGACGCTGGGCGATGTTATTGGTGATGAGGAGCGTCGTCACCGCCGGGGTTACCAGCACCTTGATGACGTCCACTTTCGGCTGCATCAGCAGCGACATCGTCTGCTGAATCGTCCCGCTCTCGGCGGTAATGGCCAGCGTCACGGCGCCGTTCGACGGCGTTCCCTGCAGGATCACGGTGGCAATACCGCCCACGGTGAGCGCTTTCGCGGTCTGCGTCGCGGTGCCCTGGAAGACGCCGCCGCCAGCGACGGTGAACTCCACCTCGGTGCCATCATCCACCAGTTGCCCGAACACGTCATACACCTTCGCGGTGATGACCGCCTGCGAGCCGGGATCAGCCACCAGCGTAGCGACATTCGCCGTCAGTTCAATGCGGTTCGGAACCAGGGCGACGAACCTTACCTGCACGGCATTCCCGTTCAGGTCTACGGGCGTCGCCGTTAGCGCCGGGTCTACGCTGAAGATACCGGCGGTGAGCGTCACATTCTGCTGCAGTACGCCGTCAGGCAGCGTCGCGGCGGTCAGCGTGAAGGCCAGTTTCCCGTTGGCATCGGTGGCGCCGACGATGGGATTGAGCGTTCCGTGACTCGTGGTGAGAAGCACCGCGGTGTTCGGCGTCACGTTATCATTCTTGTCCGCCACTTCAACCGTGCCACTGGTTGAGGCCGTGGTGCGCGCCGGCAACAGCGGATTCTGCACTATCATACGCATCTTCGACGGCTGCCCTGGACCGATGCGCAAGGTGGCATCTTTCATCATCGTGCCCAGGAAGGCGACGATCGTGACGGTACCGACTTTATATCCTGCGCGCACCGTAACGGTCGCTTCACCGTTCTGATCGGTAATGGCGAAGTTCGTGGCCTGGTTATTGGCGTCGAAGAAGACGACATTCGGATCGGTACAGGCGAAGATGATCTTCTTGTTCGGCACCGCCACGCCTTTATTATCGGTGAGCTTCACCTTGGCCGTGGTCTTCTCTTTCTTCGTCGGATCAAGGCTGGCATGCGGCGCGATGGCATCCACCGCGACCACTTCCTCATCCGCCAGCGTCAGCGTGAGCGACTCGGCGATGGCGGCGTTGATGATGACGTGCGTCTGGCTGGAGATGCCCGCCGCTTTTCCGTCGAACAATACATTGACGGTGATATAGTCTTCGCCGACGATCTGCGCCTTCCAGTAGACCACCGCTTTGCCGTCGTCGCCCGTGGTGAGTTGCTGGGAGTTTGCCGCCCCCGCGCCGTCCGCCGACTTCGACAGCAGGCCGGTCTGACAACTTGTCACCAGCGCGGCATTGGGCACCGGCAGGCTGTCCGTGCCAACCGCGGTAATGGTGA
Organism: Armatimonadota bacterium; assembly: GCA_022708765.1. Lineage (GTDB taxonomy): Bacteria > Armatimonadota > Hebobacteria > CAIYQO01 > CAIYQO01 > JAKIYB01. The sequence goes on from JAKIYB010000319.1 coordinate 3,799, forward strand.
GCATTTCAGCCGGCGCGCCCAGCGTCACGGTTAATTCGCTTGGCGCGATGGTCACGTCCGCGATATCGGGCAGAGGCGTCAGCCCTTTCGTTTGATAATCGCCGGGCGCATACTGGTTCGCGGCGTCCACCGGAACGATGGCATACATCACAGATTGGCGCAGTGGGGCATCCACGTCGCGATAGGTGTTAATGCCCCACGCTACCGTCTTAATCTTCTCAAACTTCTGCTCAAGGACGGCGCGGGTGACCGAAAGGGTGCCCGCGGCCAGCGTGGTGCTGCGCCAGATTTCGTATGCCTGGCCATCCAGCAGGTCGGTGAGACCGTCGGCGTTCTTCGCCGGCGCCTGCCAGGTTAAGTTGACATTGCCCCGGGTGTTCGTCACATCCAGCGTCGTCACGTCACCCGGATCCAGGTCTACCCAGAACTGTGTGCTGTCCACCGGATCGGCTTTGAACGGCTGCGCAAGCGCCGCGCCCGCCAGCGCCACCACGCGATAGGTGTAGCCCATGCGGTCCGTCACGTCGGTGTCCAGATAGCTCGTTTCCAGGCGCGTGGTGATTTTCTTCAGCAGTTCCCAGCTTTCCGCGCGGCTGCCCATCAGGCGAGGGTCGCGCACGGAACCGCGACCGCCGCCGCGGCCCGGAGACCGGCGATCGTTGCGGCCTTCCATCAACTTGGTGCCCGGTCGGGTAATGCTGTTCGCCGTCGCGCTCTTTGACTGCTTCAGGCGGTACAATTCGTACCCATCTACGAAAGAATCGGTCGGCACCGGCCATTCCACGCGCAGTCCCACGCTCCCACGCGCGTCTACGCGCGGCACCTCCGTTACGGTGACGGAGGCCGGGCCCTGCGGCTTGCTGGTGATCACGGTAATGGAATTTGACACCTGCGTGGGATGGATGAGCCCGCTGCTCGATTTCGCATACACGCGATACACATACTCCCCGGCGGCGGGAACCGTGCGCTGCGCGGCGCGCGCGCTGGCCGGGGCGACCGCGCCGTCCACCTTCCAGGCGCTGGGCGGCTCACTGGCGAGTTTGCGCTCGATGACAAAGCCCGTCACGAAGGACGGCAGTGGGGAACCGAGATCCCAACTGATTTCCACGATGCTGCCGGTGATGACACGCGCGGTCACGTTCTGCACCGGCGGCGGCACGCCAGGACCTACCGTGGTGGTGTTGCGATTGCTCAGGTTGACAACGTCAAAGGTTTCCGTGGACCCATCGCTATACACCGCGACGAGCGTATATTCGTAAACATGGCCGACAATGGGCGGGTTCGTGGAGAGCGGACCATCCGAGAAGTAGACGAAATTGTTATTCAGGATCAAGTTCGACTTCGGCACTGTGGCGACGACTTCGGTGGCCGCGCGCGCGCTTGCCGCGCGCGTGCCGGCAACGCCACGGTCGGCGCGCTGAATGCGGAAGCTGGCCAGTTGATCGAACTTATCCGGCTTGACCAACTGAAATTCCACGCCGGTGGAGGTCGGCGCGGCAAAGGCAAGACCGGGCACGGCCGGGGGCGGCGCCACCGCGCCGCCTCCGCCACCCCCGCCGCCACCAGTGAGGGCCGCAATTAACCCGACGGCGAGAATGCCGTAGAGAATGTTAAACTTGCCCTTGGGTTTCTCGACATCCCCGGTAACGTCATCATCCGGGATGACCGGTTGTGTACCGACTTTCGGATCCTTCGGCGGTCTCACCGGATCAGAGCTATTAATCTGTTTGCCACCGGTCATCTGCGCGGCAAGGTTCCGGGAAATGTCGCCGATGGCTTCGGCGTCGTGGCTGAGTTGCGAGCCGCCGTTATCTGGGAGAACGCGGCTTTTCCCGATGACCTCAAAGGGTGACGCGTAAGCCGGAGCGTTGGCTTCCTTTGTCACTTTGACGGCCGTCAGGTGAATATACGCGCGTCGGGGATCGGGCCGGG
>JAKIYB010000031.1 GCA_022708765.1 Armatimonadota bacterium
GTGAGACAGGAGGACACCGTGGCGCGTCAGGGCGGTGATGAATTCATCCTGCTGCTGCCCGAAATTGCCCATCCGGAAGACGCGCTGCGCGTGGCGAATAAAATACTCGACGCTTTCCAGCACCCATTTGTCATCAGTGGGCACGAACTCTACGTCACGGTCAGCATCGGCATTGCGATTTTCCCCACGGATGGCAACGACCACGGCGCGCTCATTCAGAACGCCGACGTGGCGCTATACCAGGCGAAGGAGCAGGGACGCAATGCCTACCGGCTCTACACGCCGGCTATGAACGCGCACGCGCTCGAGCGCTTGGACATGGAAGCGCACCTGCGACGGGCGATCGAGCGTGAGGAGTTTCGACTGGTATACCAGCCGCGCGTGCATGTGCTCACCGGCGAAATCACCAGCGTGGAAGCACTTATCCGCTGGGAGCACCCTGAACGGGGCACCATCCCTCCGGGACAGTTCATCCCGCTGGCGGAAGAAACGGGACTGATCGCGCCCATCGGCGAATGGGTGCTGCATGCGACGCACGCGCGACTGCGCGCCTGGCACGAGGCCGGGCTGCCGCCTTTGCGCGTCGCGGTGAATGTCTCCGGTCGGCAGCTTAGCACCGGCAGCCTGATCCCGGTGTTGCACGCGATCGTGCGCGACTGCCCCGGCGCCGCCAGCCTGCTGGAACTGGAGATTACCGAGAGCGTGGCGATGACGAATGTAGAGGAAACCCTCGCGGTCTTGCGCGACTTGCACGCGATGGGCTTCTGGATCGCCATTGACGACTTCGGCACCAGCTACTCCTCACTGAATTACCTGAAACAGTTCCCCATCCATGCCTTGAAGGTGGATCAGTCCTTCGTACGTGAGATTCCCGGCGACCCGAACAGTGAGGCTATCGCCGCCACCATCATCGGCATGGCCCACTCGCTGCAACTGCACGTCATCGCGGAAGGGGTGGAAACCGCGGAACAACTGGACTTTCTCGCCTGCCACGAATGCGACGAAGTGCAAGGGTACTACTACAGCCGCCCGCTTCCGCCGGACGACTTCGTGCGGACCTTCTTCGTGGATGGAGCGTTTACGACCAACGTACCGGTGGGATGAAAGCTGTCGGGCGAGACTCGACGGAGTCTCGCCCGACAGTATACGGCTTGATGGTGTATTGAGCGCACGCGGCAAAGAATCAGGCCGTGGCGTTCAGCGCCTGGTCGAGATCGGCAGTGATGTCCTCCACCGCTTCGATGCCCACCGAGAGGCGAACAAAATCGGAACTGACGCCGCAAGCGACCAGTTCCTCTTCATTTAACTGGGAGTGGGTTGTGCTGGCGGGGTGAATGACCAGTGTCTTGGCGTCGCCCACATTGGCGAGGTGCGAGGCGAGTTTGACGTTGCGGATGAACGTCTTCCCTGCTTCCAGGCCTCCCTTGATGCCGAAGCCAATCATGCCACCCGCGCCGTCGGGCAGGTAGCGCCGCGTCAGGTCGTAGGTGGGATGCTCCTCCAGGCCAGGATACAGCACCCAACTTACTCGCGGGTGCTTCTGCAGGAAGCGCGCCACCGCCAGCGCGTTCTCACTGTGCCTGGGCATGCGCAGGTGCAGCGTCTCTAATCCCTGCAGCAGCAGGAAGCTGTTGAAGGGTGAAATGGCCGGTCCCATGTCGCGCAGGCTGCTCACCCGCGCTTTGAGGATGTAACTGAGCGATTTCAGCGGCTCCGGCAGGCTCCACCAGACCAGATCGTGATAACTCGCGTCCGGCTCAGTGAACATGGGGAACTTGCCGCTGCCCCAGTCGAACTTTCCGCTGTCCACGATGACGCCGCCGATAGAAGTGCCGTGGCCGCCCAGGTATTTGGTCGCCGAGTGAATGATGATATCGGCGCCCCACTCCAGCGGACGGCAGAGATGCGGTGACGGGAAGGTGTTGTCAACCACCAGCGGAATCTGGTTCGCGTGGGCGATCTCCGCCAGCGCTTCCAGGGGCGCGATGTCGAGCCGCGGATTGCCGATCGTTTCCGTGTATATCGCTTTCGTCTTGCCGTCCACCAGCTTCGCGATGTTCGTCGGGTCGGACTGATCGGCGAAGCGCACCTCCATGCCGAATTTGGCAAAAGTATAGCGGAAGAGCGTATACGAGCCACCATACAGCGACGTGGAGGAAACGATGTTATCGCCCGCGTTGGCGATGGTGAGCAACGCTACCATCTCCGCCGCCTGACCGGACGCCACCCCCAGCGCCGCCGCGCCGCCTTCCAGCAGCGCCACGCGCTTCTCGAAGACATCGGTGGTCGGGTTCATCAACCGGGTGTATATGTTGCCGAACTGCTGCAGCCCGAAAAGTGCCGCCGCATGCTCTGGACTCTCGAAGACATACGATGTCGTCTGATAGATGGGGACCGCTCGCGACCCGGTGGCCGGGTCCGGCTCCTGGCCGCCATGGAGGGCTAGTGTCTCACGCCGATACTGGTCTGTCATGTTCGTCTCCTCTGCTTGATCAACACCGACAGGGATACCTTCAACGGGTGGAGCGAGAACCCCTGTTGATAGACAACGGGAGCAGATTCTCACCGAATACCCGTGTATTCTTATCGGGTTGCATGTATTATGCTGAGTACAGCAACGCCTGTCAAGCGTTCCAGCAAAAAAGCGCCCCCGCTCTCGCGATAGGCGCTTCTGCCATAGTCACGCGAAATTTACCAGGTGGATATCATCAGGTTGCGCAATGTCGCGTTCATGTCACTGTTATTAGATCCAGCGTAGACCGCCATTTTGTTATTGGTCATCACACTGGTGACGTTTTTCTTCACCGACATGGCGGCGATGACTTTGCCACCTTCCTCGGCAACAGCAGCGACCCGCTGCCCACCGTTCAATACCATGATAGCGCAGTTCACATACATGTCCTTTGTATGCGCGCGACCAATGTTGACGGTGGCATCCGCGTAGTTTGCGTAGTGGTAGGGCAGGCCGCTCGCTTTGGCGAAAAGGCGGACGCTGCCATCGTTGCCGGGATAGTTACGGAAGCAAAGAAAGATATTATTCAGCGGTAAAATGGTCGGCTGAATCCAGTCATCCGTCCCGGAGGGATGCGTCTGTAGCAGCGTGCCATCGTGATAAACAGCAAGTCCCCAAAAGTCATAGTCGGGCGACGTGGCGGAAGCCAGTTCGAAGCGGAACTGCACGTTAGGGATCTCTGATCCGTTTGCCAGCGCTTTTTCCGGAATGAGCGGCATCATCGGCCCCACCTCGGTATCGGTGAACGCGGTGCGTACCCAGTTGCCGTAGGGAGTGGTCATCGTTTTATAACTGGCGGTGTCGGTCATTACCGTACGCGCGCCGCCGAACATGTAACCGCGTTTTAGCAATGCGGTAAGAATACCCTCACCCTTGGGAACCGATTCGTAGGCGACATGCCCGTCCACGCAAACAACGTTAAAACCACTGTTATGTCGAGGCTTGATATCATCATCGGGACTCGTGATGGAGAATGAGAGGTTTTGTCCAGAATCCGGTGGTAGCAGGTCCGCAACCATGAGTGCGCGCACTGGCTCAGCGACATCACCGAGTGCCCCGCTATAGAGGCTGCGCTCAAAACCATACTCCGGCGCCGTATTCAAACCGCGACCAGTCTGGGTGGGACAGTCATACAAGCTGGGTTCGTTATACGACGCCAAATACTGCGACCAGGCCAGGTTTTCCGCTTTTGGGAAGAACGTCTCTTCGTGGTCCTGCATATACATCATAATCGCGATGGCGATCTGACGCTGGTTGTTCATGCAGGTGTTGGTACGGGCCTTTTCTCGGGCCTTGGCGAAGACGGGGAAAAGAATGGCCGCCAGTATGGCGATGATCGCGATGACGACCAGCAATTCGATGAGGGTGAATCCTCGGCGTTTCGTGGGAGTATGCATACAAACCTCCTCGCGCATAAGATAGCGTCTGTGAAGACGATTAGCTTATTATACACCCGATTGCTTTCGTTTGCTTCAATCACCAATTTTTTTACCTGTCATGGCGTTTCAGCATGAAGATGTGCGCCCCTGCCGGTAGTGCCAGCGTGAGCGTATCACCCGCACGCTTCACTGGTAGCGGCTTCCCGTTAAGAAATGCCTGCATGCCGGCGCAATCCATCGGTACCCCCACCGTGACCGTATGCGCCGGGCCGTCGCTCTCACCGGCCACCACACCATCGGCGATGCGCAGCGATGCCGCGCCCGGACTATTCAACACCCACCCGTTGTATGATGCCTCGCCGTTCACCACCGCCAGGCGGATGGCGCCGTCGGCGTCCCTTCGCGCGAAAGCCACCTCCCCGTGCAGCCATACGCCATCCGCCTCGATGTTCCGCGCGCCTACTGGCGCGAGCAGCAGGTAGTCGGCCCCTTCGCCATGCGTGATTCTCGCCCCGGCGCCGTCCGCCAGCGAGGTTACGACAACCCCTGCCTTCTCCTTTGTCCGTGGATACAGCACCGTGAAGAAGTCGCGGTCGGCGCCGTCCCGGGTGACGTGCGCGCCATGCATCTCCTCGACCATGTTGACGTAAGTACCGGCGATATTCATCCGATTCTTCCATTGCCAGGAATCGAGAGTCACCTGCACCGACGTCGGCTGTACGAAATGCGCGTCCAGGTCAGCAACATGCTGGCCGGGGAAATGGAGCACGGTTGCCATGCCGTCAGCACGAATACCTTCTACCCCTGTTGCCAGGCACCAGAGGTTCCAGTAGAAACGCTGTCCTTCCGGCCCGCCGCTATTGCGATCGCGTATGACGACATAATTCGCCCCCAGCGGGTTGTCGGACTTCACCAGCAGCAGACGACGCTCGCTGAGCTGTCCGCCGTTGCCGGTGAGTTTGCCGCGCGAGTAATCCAGCGTAGCCGGCAGACTCCGCATCTCCAGCAGTTCACCGGAACTGTAATAGCGCTTGGGTGATGTGGCAAGATCGAAGCTGATGCGGTTATGGTAGTAGGACTCGTCGCGGCGTACCGGGGCGTACTGATTGCCAAAATCCATGGCGAGCGGCGCGCCCTTCGCGAAGAAGATAAACGAGCCGCAATCATCATGATAGTGATGACTGAACGGTCCGGTGCGGTGCGCCACGTAGGCGGCGTTCTGGTCCGCCCACGATGTCCGCAGCACGCTGCCAAAACCGGGAAAGCCGCGGCTAAGTTCGACGGGCGGCGCCGCTGGCAGCGCGTAATCGGTCATGCCGGGAAGATATCCCGCCCCGCGCCCCGCGCGATACCGGCTGAAGAGCTGCCGCTGCCAGAAGAACTGCTGGCGCGCGCTGTAAAAGGGATCGGCTTTTTCGGTGGCTTTCGCCATCCAGCCATTGAAGCAATGCACGAAGCCGGCGGGCGTGTCACCCACTGTCGGGACGGTCATCACGGCCGGCTCGTTCTCCTTTCGTCCCGGCGGGAAGCGCCAGTCCGGCGGAGTTTGCAGAAAGCCGTAGTAGTCCATCGTCATTTTGAAGCGCGGATCATTGAAGTAATCGCGCCCGGTGACGTTGCGAATCGCCTGCATGAGGATGAAGATGGCATCCAGTGACGCGGACTGATAGCCGGGACATTCAACCCAGGCCCCATTCGCGTCAATATAGTCATTCAGTTCCAGCCTCAACTCATCTTCCGCCGCCTTCAGCCACGTCTCAGCTCGCGGGTGCCCCTGCAGCGCCAGTCCAAACAGCCCTTGCGGCAGGATAATCGAGACCGTCATGTTCGGGTTGCCGCTGCATAGTCCGCGCTCAATATTCCAGTAATCGGGGTGGGCCAGGAAATGCGCGCCAAGTACCAGCATAGCGCGCACCTCCGCCTTTTCCGCGAGGGTCAGGTACTCGGTATCGGCCAGCATGTCATACGCGAAGAGCAGGCGCGTGACGTGTTCCGAATACCACGGCCCCATCGCTCCCAGCGCCGGTTTGGACGGCACCTCCAGCAGCATCGTCCGCAGGTCGCGGGCATACCCCCTCACCGCCGCCGCCATCGCCCAGCCCAGCGCCGGATCGTCGGAAGTGAGATACGCTTCCGGCAGTTTCTCCGTCAGCCCCATGCCCCAAAAGACGTTCTGGTAGACGTCCTCCCAGTTCTGGCGCGCGTCGCGCGTGCCCAGGCAGCGCTTCACATAGACGAGATTCGGTTCCAGCGCCGCCTTCGCCGTTGAAACCTCGCGCGCCTGACGGCGGGAGCGGTCGAGATCATCCTGTGTCAGCAGCAGGAAAGGATGGCGCTGCGCCTGCTCCGACGGAGTGTAGCCAAAGGCGAACTCCTTCACCTCATCCAGCGGAAACTCGCCGTATTTGATGAGCTGCCGGCGCAGCGCCGCCACCTTCTTCTCATCCACCCGCTGCGCGGCCGGCCCGATGGTCAGCGCCCACTCGCGATGCAATGCCGCGGGCTGCTCCTTTCCGGCAGCGTCCTTCGCGGTGCCGACGAATGGGAAGGTCAGGTGAAGCTGCCCGCCCCCGCCGGTCACCGTCATCTGCGTCCGCTGGAACCCGTCCGCGACATAAGGCGCCCAACGTGACGGCCGCAGCGCAATCACGCCGATCATCTCTCCGTCTTCACGGTCGAAAAAGCCCGCCCACTCGGTGATATTGTCGTCCCACCAGAAACTCCATGGTCGCATCACGCACAACGCGGTGGGCTGCGCGAACCGCGTCACATCGGTTTCCACCTGCTCCCATGTCTTCGCGTGCGCTGTCGCCTTCCACTGGTTATGCCAGAGCACCCGCGTCGCATGCAGGCCTGGTCGCATATCGAAGCGGAATCCCGCTCCCGGCGCGCTCAGTGTGCCATCCTCGGTAATCAGCGCGGCGTCCTGGCGCAGGCCAAGCTGCACCGTCATGCGATATTCACGGCCATCGGTCAGCAGATACCGCTGCTCGATCGTAATACGCACCGGTCCTTGCTCAACGATTCGCGTCGTCGCCTCTTTCACTAGCAGCGTATCCGGCACATTCGCCCACATCCCTTCCCCCTGGCGCGGTCCGCCCGGACGTCCGACCGCCAGTATCGGCGGCGGTAGCTGTCCCAGCGGTTTCGGCAGATCCAGCGCCCCCGGCAACTGCGCCAGATATACCGCCAGGCGGTCATTCGTCAGCGTCTGCCCTGCCCACTTCAGTGCGGAAGCCTCCGGCTTCCCCGGCTGCAGCGCCAGTGTTGCGCCCTTTCCCGGCTCCAGGTCTACGACCGTCCAGACCGTCCCCGCAACCTGCCGTCCCTGGCGCGACAGATTGCTGAACTGGCAAGGCAATGTCCTTCCCGCGCCATCCACAAGCACCAGTTCGCGCGCATCCGTCTGCACCGCAAAGTCGAAATGCACCAGTTCATCGGTCCAGCGGTGATTGAGGTGATCGTTGATCGTAAACGTGGCAAGAGGAGCGGCATTGGCCATAATGCCCAGCAGCAGGAGAAGCAGCGAAAGTATGCGCATCGTGGATTCCTTTGTTCTCAGACAGCGGGTTGCGATATTGTACCGTGTTGCACAAGCAACCGGTAGTCCGCGCTCTCCGCGGCGCGTGTTCCCGTTCGTTATAACTGGTTAATACCCCCCACACACGTTTCGTGGAAGGCATAAATCAAACAGCATGACATCGTTACCATTTACGATATCTTCCGCGTACCTCATCAGACACCCGCGCGACAATCCGGTTGCAGTGTCGCTAACCCGGCGGTTATACTGAAGTTGTGTCGAACGCCATGCTCCACATTACCGTAAAACCGAAAGCGCCGCGCGCCGGAGTGACGCGCGGCGCGGAAGGCGTGCAGGTGCGCGTCACCGCTCCCCCGGCGGAAGGCGCGGCGAACACGGCGGTGATCGAAACACTGGCAAAAGCCCTCGGCGTGCCGAAATCTCGGCTGGCCATCACGGCCGGCGCCACCGGCCGCGTGAAACGAATCACGGTAGCCGGCCTCACCCAGGAGGAACTCGATGCGCGGATTGCCACGCTCCCCACGACGGATTAACGGAGTCCGGCTCTTTTCGATCCTTATCCCCCTCGCCCTCATCGGCTATTTCTGGTGGCAGTCGCAACCGAAGAGCTACCGCCTCATCGCCACATCGGATACCGCTGCCGTCACCCTCATCCCCTGCCAGGATGGCTACCTGACGCAGGAAAAGAGCGGCTGGGTGCTGCGCGACTGGGAAAGTGGCAAAGAACGCTGGCAAGTCGGCCTTCAGAAGACCGATCTTAGCCCCAATGCCCATCCCGCCTGGAGCATAGGACGGCGGGGAGATGTCTTTGTCATGTTCCTGCCGGCATCATCCGGACCGCTCCTGCAGATATGGAAAAACGGACGCTTGACTTTCAAAACAACGCTTTCCACTTGGAAAGGTAACCAGAACGTGCGCGACCGCGTGCTCAACGATGGTCGCGTCATCGCCTGGACGGAACAGCCGCCGCGTTGTCCAGCGGTCGTGGTAGAAGACGAAAAGATCATCGCCCATGGTACGCTGCCGTATCGGGAAGGTCATCGCACCTTCGTCGCGCCAGACGGCAGTTTCGCCGTGGTAAACGATGCGTCGGACATCATCTATACCCCTATCACAATCGCGGACGGAAGCCTGACGGCGACGGAGATACCGCTGAAAGGTGTCAACGTTTCCGTCGAAAAGTACCCGCCCTATTACGAGGAAGGTGACCTGCTGGTCGCCGGGCAGGGGTTGACGGAATCCGGCGTAATTTTCGAGGGTAAAGGCCCAAAATCGTCCGGCGGTTGGGAGACCGACACCGTCACCCCCGGCGGCGTCTACCTGCTGCAGACGAAAGGCCCGCGTTCACGCGTCTACGCCCCTTCGACAGGTGAGCAATGGTCCTATTACGCCGGCGAGGATAACCGCGGCGGCGACGCCACCATGGATGGGCGCTACGCGCTGTCCTATTTCACCCCCGACTTTTCGCCGCAGGCGGCGCGCCTGCTGCAGTGGCTCATCCAGATACCCGGTGTCGGAGATGCGCTGCCCGACCCGTATACCGGCCACGCCGGCCTCTATGAACGTCCGGGCCGCCTGCGCGCCCTACTGCGCATTGATCTCGAACGCTGGTGGCCCAGCCATGACGTCGGCAGCTACTGGTGGTTCCCCTCCCCCGATGGCCGCGCCATCGTCGTCAACCTTGAAAGCTACGACGGCGGCGCCCGCTGCCTGCTCTTCCGCTGGTAAGAAACGATCTCACAACGAATCGTAGCTGGATTGCGGAGGATTTTTCGTGACTGGCAAGGCAGATGTCCGAACATGTATGGGGACATACACGCTCGGTCAGCCAACGCAGCCAGGATGGCAAGTCCCGATGGCGTCGCACAGGAGTGCGACAATCGGGACGCGGCCAGGCGCGAAAAAGACCCGTGAGACGGCGGCGAGACGTGTTGAGATCGTTTCCTATTGTTCACCTTCTCGACACCACGCGTCGAGAATAGGGCGAAAAACACCATTTCCGTCGGCAGGAGCCATCCGGGCCGCGGCGAATTGAAGGGGCAGTGGAGGGAGAAGGCCCGTGCCCAAGTATCGGCGGGACGAACTGGAATTATTTCAACAGGCGTACCTGACGGGCCGCCAGCTTGCCGACGCCGGCGCGCTGGAAGACGCCATCGCCTGCTTTGATAAGGTGCTGGGGAAACTGCCGCGCCGCAACCGCCGGCGCGCCTACCACATCACCGATACCCGCGCTCCCCGTGGCGCCGACTCACTCGCTCTCCCCGCCGTCTTCCGCGATGCCCTGCTGGCGAAAGCCTACTGCCTGAATGAACTGGGCCGCTTTGATGACGCTTTCGCCGTGCTGGAGCGCGCGCTGGAATTGGACCCGGAGAATCCGCGCGTCTACGCCGAATTAGGCTTCACCCACGGCGCGCGCGAGGATCTCGAGCCCGCGCGCCTGGCCTACCGCCATGCGCTGGAACTGGAGCCGGAAAATCCCGAATATCTGCGCGCGCTGGCGCACTTCGCTATCGTCGAGGACGATTTTGCCGCCGCCCGCGCCTACACTGAGCGCGCGCTGGCCATAGACGCCGCCTTTGTCCCCTGCCTGCAGCAGCTCGGATTCATCGCCTATCGCGAAGGGAAGCTTGAGGATGCGGTGCGCGTGCTGCGCCAGGCGAATGAGTTATCACCGGACGACCGCGAGGTGGTGCTGCCGCTGGCTGGCATCCTGCGTGAAAGCGGCGAACCGCGCGAGTCGCTCGCGCTGCTCACCACGTACCTCTCGGCGCACCCCGACGACGATGAAGCGCTGGGCTTGATGACGGAGGTGCTGCAGCACGATGCCTTCGGCGAGGAAGTTATCGAGCACGCGCAGCGTATCCTGGAGCGCGATCCAGACAATGTGCCCGCCCTCGACCTGCTTGGCTGGGGTTATTACCGCCACGGGCAACTGAAAGAAGCGCTGGCGATCGTGAACCGACTCATCGCGCTGGACCCGCAACAGCCGCACCACCGCTTCAAACAGGGGATTATCCTGCAGGCCGCCGGCGATTTTCCCGGCGCCATGGCCGCCTTCATGCGCGTGCCGCATCTGGACACGCCGAACGAGTTGAAAGCCATGGCCGACGAGGCGATGGCCACCCTCGACCGCGCCCAGCTTGAACACCTGCTCACCCGCCTGCGGTTGGACCCCGTCTTCCGCGAACTCCTGCAGCTTACCCCGGAAACCGCCCTGCACCAGGCCGGATATCTGCTCAGTCCACTCGGTCTGCAGATGCTCCTCGCCCTCGATCTCTCCGAGGAAGGCGCCGGACTGCCGCTGCCGCCGAATCCGACGGTACACTGAGCGAGAAATTACCGCGCGTCAAACGCTTGCACGTGCGCCGTTGGCGCGCCCCAAGTCGCCTCGGGTACCAGACGCAGGGCATTCGTAGTCACCGATAACGGCACGCGCACCAGCCGCTGGGTGTTCGCCTCCGTCGCATAGACGGTCTGCCACTGCCCCGCGGCAACCTGCGCTTCCAATCGGAAGCCTTTGACCAGCGTCGCCGGCGGCGCCAGCGCCGGCGCGTCCCGGTAATACAGGCAGGGCATGCGCAGCGCGTGCTCAGTCAGATCGCTGTCGAAGACCAGCCGCGCTGCGGTGAGTGGGGTTGGCGCATCGAAACGATACTCGACCCAGCCGCCCGGTTCACAGCGCCAACCGTTGTCCACCTCACCTACCGGGCGATCCACGCCATTGCGCAACGGTCTGGGATCGCCGATTGACGCCGTCAGATCCGCCGCGCGGGAAAGCGCGCTCACCGCGCGCGCAACACCCGGCAGGTAGCAGTCATCATCCAGCAGTATCTGCTGCAGTTCTTCGGTGTGCGACTCGCTTACCTGGCGTGGGGTCAATTCATCGCGCGCGGCGATGGCCGCCGCCGTGCCCGCCGCCTGGCCGAGGATGGCGCAGGTGGCCATCACGCGCGTGGAACTCATCGCCGCATGCGTGGCGCTGATATTGCGTCCGGCGAAGAACAGGTTCTCGATATTGCGCGAATACAGGCAGCGATACGGGATGCCGTAGGGCGACGGCGCGGGGTGGAAGATGGTCGGCTGGCCAGGGTAGCGGAAGCCCGCCGGGTGATGGTCGTCCATGCTCCAGCCGCCGTAGGCGACGACATCTGGGAAAGGCCCGCCGGCCCGCACATCATGCTGGGTGAGAATGTGATCGCCGATATAACGCCGGCTCTCGCGCTTGCCGGGGAGGAAGCCGATCCACTCCACCCGCCAGTTTTCCGCGCCGTGGTCGCCGCGATTCTTGATGTGGTCAATCACCCCAAAGGCAATCTTCAGCAGTTCATCGCGCAGTTCCTCGGTGTCGTGGATGGAATCGTCCTCGCCGCCCAGTTCCAGCCACCAGAAGTTCGTGTCGCCCATCTTGTGCCCGCGGTTGGGGAGATCGTCATCGGAGAGGTAGGTATACGCCCAACTCGGCGGAATGAATGGCTGCGGGGTATCTATCTGCCGCATCTGCACCAGGCAGGTCATCCCCATCGTGCGGCGGTCGGCCTCCTCGGGCGCGATGTCTTCGCCGAATTCAGCGCGCGCCTCGCGGCCCAGGCGAAACTCAGCGCCGGTGAGCGGCGCCAGAATGCTGTCGCCGGAACAATCGGCGAAGAAACGCGCGTTGACGGTGTGCCAGGTTTCCGCGGTGAGCTGCCAGCCCGTCACCGAGGTGATGCGCGCGCCGTCCATCGCCGCCGCGTTCGCGGAGCAGTTCAGCAGCAGCGTCAGGTTGGGCTGGAAACGAGCGATTTCATACAGGACGCTGTCCCAAAGCGAATAGACGTATTGCGGGTTGCGCGCGGCGTTTGCGAGGCGTATCTCCTCGATGATGCCGGTCTCGCGCATGTTCGGCCCGTGAGCACCGCAAACGTGCATGCGTATTTCGCTGGACGCGTTGCCCCCCAGCACTGGCCGGTCATGCATCAATGCCACGCGGGCGCCGCGACGAGCGGCGGCTACGGCGGCGCATAACCCCGCCAACCCACCGCCAACCACGCACAGGTCAACATCATGGGACACGGTACGCATGGGTCTCCCTCCGAAGAGATTATCGCTAGCACGCGTATGATACCATACGCCACCAGCGGTGACCATGCGCCTTATAATGAAACGGCCGCTCCGGCAGGCCTGCCGGAGCGGCCGTTTCACAGTCTTACTCGACTACAATCGTTATGCGACAGTGCCCGTGTCTGCACGGACGCACGCCCCTCTCCCAGAATTGGGCCTGCCCCGAAGCAATCGGGGAGAGGGGCTGAGGATGAGGGAGCGCACAACGATGGCATATCATCTCTGTGGTCGCAAGATATGCTAGCAAACCACGCTACTTCCGGCCGTGGCGTTTCATGCCATGATGCGCGGCCTGCGCCTCTTCCTTCGTCACCTTGCCGTCGCCGTCCTTATCCAGCCGGGCGAAGACTTTATCCAGCGCGCTGTTCACTTCATCCTTTGTCACCGCGCCGTTCTGGTCGGCATCCAGTCGGGCGAAGAACTTGCCTTTATGCGCGTCGGCAAGTTTGCGGCCCTGCGCGAAAGCGGCCTCGGCCTCTTCCTTCGTCACTTTGCCGTCCTTGTTCGTATCAATGCGGTCGAAGAAACGCGCGCCGCGCGCCGGCACTTCGTCTCGGGTAATCACGCCGTCCTTATTGGCATCCAAGCGCGCGAAGAATTCGCCTTTGCGCGCTCCCGCCTTCTCGTGCAGCGCCGTCGCGCCCTGCTCGGCTTCAGCCTTCGTCACCTGCCCGTCTCCGTCGGTGTCAACCTTCGCGAAGAGTTCCAGCGCGCGCTGCCCGAATTCGTCGCGGGTCACGGCGCCGTCGCCGTTCTGGTCAACATGCGCGAAGATGCCCTCGCGCACCGCCTTGCCACCCTCGGCAAAGACCACGCCAGTCAACACGACGCCGCCAACCACGGCTAATCCCAACATCGGCAGCAGAAATTTCGGCATTCTCATTTCAGTTCCCTCCATTCACGGTTCCGCATCCATATATACGCAACTATCGAACAGAAAGTTGCACACCGTGGAGAGTACCCCCGAACATCACTTAGCTAATCCCGTCACGGATTGAACACCACCATATCCCGATACGGCGGCAACGTCACGGCCTTCGTGTTGCCGTTGGCCAGCGTCAGTGTGCCCTCTGTCGCCGTCTCGCCCAGGTTCATCAGCACGTAGACCTTCCGCGTGGGATCGGCGGCGAGGAACAGCGGCTGCGGTGGAACGCACGCGGCCGCGACCTTGCCCACAGACACAGCCCCTTCGCCTCCGATGGCCGCGCGCGAGGACGTGAACGGCGCGGGATCGTAACGTGCCCCGTTGAACTCGCGCCGCGGAAATACCTCCGCTCGCCGATCATATACCGCCCGCATTACGCCGTCGGGTGTGGTGACTGTCACGTCGCGCAAGTCGCCGTCCTGTTGTTCGTCGAGCGTGATCTTCATGATGTGCTTGCGGAAGGCGGCGAAGGAACGGAAGCGGCGTGAATCCCCCGTCTCGATATACAGCCCGTTTCGCGCGTAAATCCACTCTTTCATCGGACGCCGCGCCCCCTGGTAGTTGAGAAAGCTGATCTGCAGATACTTCGTCGAGGTGCGGCGGATTTCCAGCGCGGACGGCGCGCCGAGGTTGTCATTGCCGGGCAGCGGCAGCAGTGCCAGGTAAAAACGGCCGTCTCGCAACAGCACCGGCTTCGAGTCAGTAAAGACGGCGGGATATATATCTCATCCACCCCATCGCCGCCCAACTCCGTTGCGAAGAAACTCAAGCCCAGCCGCGTGGCCTCCGTCACCAGCCGATCCGGATGCGCGAAAAGGATGGCGCGGTTCTCATGCTGATACGCGAATTTGCGCCCTTCATTCCAGAGGATGTAACCGGGAGACGTCTTGCCGAACACGGATTCGTTGTCACCGCCTTCCACCAGCGCGTCATGGTGCAGCATGCGGAAGAAGCCGTTTTTAAAATCGCCCAGCCCGCGCACCGGCGCCTTCACCGACCAGGACAGCCAGGGCGTCTCGGCATGCGCGCCATTGTGGAAGACGTAGCTGGCGGAGCCAAAGGTGTAGACGGGAGTCTGATAGATATCCACATTGATATCGCTTTCTGGATATTCGGTGCCCAGCCCGCGCCGATCGGTGATTTTCGGCACGTGCGAAGTCATGCGCAACGCCCATGGGGTGTTCCGGTCGGTGAGAAACATCCCCAGCCACGCTGGGAAGTAGACGTCCTGCACCGCTCCCTGCATCATGTGGCTGCACGCCCCCACCATGCTTGGAAACTGCCACTGGTGCGCCTGATCCATGTATAACGCCTCCGGCAGGTACGGATACAGCAGCGCTTTCATCGCCGACGGCCCGCCATACACGTCCTGATGATAGCATCGCTGCCAGGGGCCGGATACCTGCATCGTCGGCGGATGATATGCGGTCAGTGACTGTGCCAGCAGCACCGCCTGAATGGCGCGCGCCATGTCGCGGAACTCGGCATCCTTCGCATGCGTTGAGATCGCCGCCAATCCGGCGAAAGAGGGGCCATAATACGTCGGAGAATTGTACTCGGTGATCGTGCCGTATCGGCGAATCTGGTCGAGCGCCAGCTTTAACGCGTATTTCCCCCGCGCTAGGCGCAATTCGTCGTTAAGGATCTCTCCCGCCAGTCCCACGCCCGCGGCTGAACAGAACCCCCAGTTGCCGCCGGCGCAGTTTGTATCGCAGCACCCCCACAGCCGTTCGCCGGGTTCGGAGATCTTCTCGATTTCCTTCAACAGATGCGCGCGCGTGCCGTCCGACAGCATGTCGCGGTACCGAAACCATAGTTCCATCATCGCCGGCCCCTGGAAGATGCCGTACTGCTTCTCCCACGGCCCCAGCTTCGCCATCGCCTCCACTGCCCGCCTCACTTCCGCCTCGCGTCCTTGCGCGAAGAGGTAGAGCGTGTTCGCGGTGCCGTCGCCCACGGGAAACGGTACGTTCTCCGGGTAATTCGGCGCCATCTCGTCAAAGGGCCGCCCGTACTGCACCAACCAGCGCCGCCCCCAGTCGAGCAACTGCCGCTTTCTCGCCACCTGCTCCTCCGCCGACGGCAGCCGGTACGGCAACGGCGATGCGGCCATCACCACACCGCAAAGCGCGAACAGCACCAGCGCGAGAATCATCATACGCATGACGGCACCTCCCACAATAGCGTTTCGACGGACTGATCGCGCTTCCTGTCGCCGAACTCGCGCTCCTCATGTTCGATCAGCCCAACCCCCGCTCACTCGAGCGTAACACGTGCCTATGAGGGCATTACAGGGGTATTTCCTAGTACTACGACCGCACATCACTATCGCCACTCCCTGAAGGAGGTGGCGATAGTGATGTGCGGTCGTAGTACTTACCTTCCGCTGAAAATTTGAAGAACCGATATGCCAATCTGCAGTCTAAAGGGGGTAGAACAATACCGGCTGGTGAGGAGGCACTGAATGGCAATACGAGACGGATTGCTTGTTGAGTGGGATTTCGAGGTGGAGATCACCCGTCGTATCCTGGCGCGCGTCCCCGCCGACGCGCTGAATTTCACGCCGCATGAAAAGTCGCCGACCATGGGCTGGCTGGCGAACCACCTGGCACTGTTGCCGACGTGGGGCATCATGACGCTCACCACCACTGAGTTGGATCTGGCGGCGCCGGAGATGCAGAAACATCCCGTCATCCCTGACACGGTGGACGAGATTCTGACTAGCTTCGACGCGAACGCCGCCGCCTTCCGCGCCATCCTCGCGGAGTCGGAGGATGAGATGTTCACGGTGCTCTGGACGATGCGAGTGGGCCCTGCGGTGGTCTTCACCGAACCGCGCATCGGTGTATTGCGCGGCATGATCTTCAATCACCTGGTACACCACCGTGCTCAACTCGGGGTCTACCTGCGATTGAAAGACGTGCCGGTACCGTCAACCTACGGACCGTCGGCGGACGAGAGCCTGGTATAACGGTTCAGAAAAGGAGACCCCGCCTGCTCTCTCCTTCCTTCACTCGACAGCGCGGAGGGTATGCGGGTATTATTAGGCTGTCATGGAGACCCGTACGAGCCGTGCCTGGTGGCTTTGCTGTCTATTCATACTCGCCTGCGCCGGCGTCGTCGTCGCGGAGGATCCGCCGGCGCCGGCGCCGACGCCGGCGTGGGCGCACGCGCCATCAACCGAACTGCTGCCGCATCAGCAGAGCGCACGGAGGGAAGTCTGTCGCCTGCGTATCGTCAACGATGTCGGTGGCCTGATCACCGGTTCCACCGATGCTGGCCAGTCCTGGGAGATGCTCGGTAGCGTCGTCCTCCCCGCCGACCAGGTGACCGACCATG
>JAKIYB010000320.1 GCA_022708765.1 Armatimonadota bacterium
TTGCAGTCGCGCCTCATCCGTGATGTGGATGCCATGCGCACAGCAGCCGCTCTGGACGAGGTGCTGCTCTGGATCGGCACCGCCCCACCGGATGACGGGACACCACATACCGGGCGCACCAGTGGCGATGCCGGTTCTCGCCACACGGATGAGGTGTCGGTAGAAGAGCGCGCCGCGCGGTATACCCCCATGCCCCCACGCTGGCCGATGGAGGCGCTGGTAGTGCCGCAGGCTGTGCGCGACGAACTCCTGCTGGCCATCGAAACCATCCAATTGGAAACCCTCGTCTTCGACACCTGGGGGCTGCGCGCGATTGAGCCGTTTCCCCGGTCGGCGTTGAACTTCCACGGGGCGCCCGGCACCGGCAAGACACTGGCCGCGCATGGCGTCGCCACGCAACTCGGCGCACCCATCCTCGTCGCCAGCTACGCGCAGATTGAGAGCATGTACCACGGCGAAGGGCCGAAGAACGTGGAGGCGCTCTTCCATGCCGCCCAGCGTGACGGCGCAGTGCTTTTTATTGACGAAGCCGATTCCCTGCTCTCACGTCGCCTGACCCATGTCACCCAGGGCTCCGAGCAGGCCATCAACTCCATGCGCAGCCAACTGCTCATCTGCCTGGAGCAGTACCGGGGCGTGGTGATCTTCGCGACGAACCTGGTGGCCAATTACGACCCGGCCTTTGAAACGCGCGTGCGGCACATTCACTTCCCGTTACCAGATGTTCCCGCGCGGGAGGCGATCTGGCGCATCCACCTGCCGTCCACGCTGCCCCTCTCTGGGGATGTCGATATCCCGGCGCTGGCCCAGGTGGAAGCCGAGTTCTGTGGCCGGGATATCAAGAACGCCGTCATTGACGCGGCGCTCACCGTCGCGCGACACGGCCGGCCGCAGGTGACCCAGCAGGACCTGCTGGACGCCATCGCCCGCATCGTCACCGCCCGTAACGCCTTACGTCCGGCGGAGACGCCAGCCCCGGCCTCACCGGAGATGGCTGACCGGATTCGGACGGCGGTAGCAGCGTCCGATACGACGGATACGGAGTCCGTGACGGTACACCTATAACCGCTATCGCAAAGGAGGATCAATCATGCGAACGCTTCTGGTGGCAGTCTTCTGCATGTTACTAGTCAGCAGTATTGGGCTGCTGAGCGGATGCAAATCCGAAGGGCAGGTGAAGGCAGAACAGAACATTCGAGCCTACATCGCGCAACAAGGCCAGGGTTCAATCACCGTGACGAAGATTTCCCATGTTGGTGATGAACAGGATTACGATGGCATGATCCGCAGTACGTATGATGTGACGCTGCGGCCGGCTGATGGGCGCCAACTGACGACAATGGTCCGCTTTATCACCGACCAGCAGTCTGGCGAAATCATTGACATGATCGAATAGCGACGCGCATCTCGCCGGCATCCTCGCGCACTGTGTTTCTGACGAATCATGTAATCGACTGTGGAGGCGATCTGCCACATCGCATCATCGCTGCCTTCGCCTCCGGCTCGTCCCCGTCGGTCGGGGGTCTCGCCGCCGTCCGCCCGTCGGGCTGCCGCCGCACGCACTGACCTGTCACGCACGTCTCGCCCCCACCTGGGAAGCCGGTTCCCCACCGCCCTCCCACATCCCCAGCCAGGGGCATTGACCATCTCCTGACCACCCGCCAGCCTAGCCTGTAATGGGTTCTGGCGGAATATTCCCACGTTTCGCGCACCATCGCCACCTGGATCGGCCGCTCTCTAACGGAGCTGCGGCCCATACACGCCCAGGTGGGGGATGCATAATTACCACTGGTATGCGCCCGCATGCCGTATTTTCTCTAACCCCGCCTGGATTGGCCCGATTTCCTCACTGACCGCGGCCTATCCTCATCCAGGTGGGGGTGCTAATGCGCCGATGTTGCTCGTGACGCCATGTTGCCGGATGCCCCGCCCCACACCAGCCTGACAGCGGTGGGGCAGCCTATCCGGTCGGCCGGCGGCGAGACCCCCGCCCGCCGGGGCGGAAACGGCGCTGTCGTATACGACCGGTCGGTTGGCTACACCGCGGCCTTAGTACTAAGGATACGCCAAAGCCCACCCGTCGGCTACACCGTTGTATCCACATTCCCCTATTGAAAGGAGCGTTTCCCATGATCAACTGTGCCCTCTACTGCCGCGTCTCGACGTTGGAGCAGTCCGAGAATGGCGTCAGCCTGGATGCCCAGGAGGAACGCCTGCGCGCCTACGCCACCCTGGCGGGGCTGCAGGTGGTGGCTCACCTGCGTGAGGAAGGCGTGTCCGGTCGCACGCCAATCAGTCATCGCCCCTGCGGCAAGGAACTGCTGAAGCTGCTGCGCGCCGGCCAGGTGCAGCACATCCTGGCGTTGAAGTTGGACCGGCTCTTCCGCGATGCCGAAGACGCCTTGCGCATGACCAGGGAGTGGGACAAGGCAAACGTGACGCTGCACATCCTTGACCTGGGCGGCCAGATGGTCAACACCGCGTCAGCCATGGGCCGGATGATGCTCACCGTCATCGCCGGCATGGCCGAACTCGAACGCTCGCTCATTGCCGAACGCACCGCCGCCGCCCTGCAACACAAAAAGGCCCACCTGCAGGTCTACAGCCCGACACCGCTGGGTTACCAGCGTGAGGGGGATCGGCTCATCCCCGATCCCGAGGAGCAGGCGCTCATTGCCCGCATCCGTGAGTTGCATGACGCCGGTGCCAGCCTGCGGGCGATTGCCGCGACGCTGAATGCCGAAGGCATCGCTGGGAAGAATGGCGGGAGATGGTACGCGGCGACGGTGAAGAAGGTGCTGGGGAACGAGTTGCATGGGTAGTAGGTGAGATCATAGCCGGCGGGTGGTGCGAGCCTCGCCGGTGATCTTCATGAGCGCGAACTAGTCTCAGAGCTGGCTCAACAGAAGAGAGCAACGGCTGCAGCTGAATTCACAGTATACCGGAAGACAAATATCGTTCATACGCTTTTGCTTTTCACAGAAAGAAGGAGATGCCGATGCGGTAGCAGAATGCCCTAATCAAGCGCTTGCTGTTGAATACGCCTGACCACGCACCAGGTCGTATCGTCTGGTGCCAACGCCCACCAGGTGAGGATGAATGCGATGGAAAACACACCTCGGCCATCCGATGGCTCCCGATCCCCTGAGTATGAGAGTGTTGTGCTGGCGGCGCTCCTCCATGACGTCGGACTGTTCCTGCAGCGTATCGAATCGGCCGCTCAGCCTCCGACACCGCACGCGGAACTCTCTGGATCCTTTATCGAGCAACACCGCGCGGCATTCGCCGATCCTGCACTTGTCCGCGCCCTTGTAGAACTGCACCATACGACCCCGCCCAGCGATACGCTTGCGACGCAGGCCGACGCACAGGCGCGCATGCATCACTTCGTCGCGCTCATCCGCGATGCAGATCACCTCTCACTGCGTGAACGGGATGACCACCATGCAGGCCAGCCGCCCACCCACCTGCGCTCGCTTTTCCAGGCGATCCGCATCGGTAATCCCGGCGAAGAGGAATATGCGACATCGGGAGACACCTATCGCTATCCATTGACCAGCTATTTGGACGGCGAGATGGCGCCGGTGAAGAATGCCCCGCTCCCCACGGCATCCGAGTATGCGCAATTCGCGGATGCGTTCCAGACGGAGTTCTCCACGCTCTTTTCGGCGCCGTATCCCGGCATGACGGATACGCTTCTGCACCTGGTGCGCAAGTACCTGTGGTGCTTCCCGAGCGACACCGCTGACGCGGTCTGCGATATCAGTCTGGCGGATCACATGCAGACGACCGCGGCCCTCGCGGCGTGTCTGTATCGCTATCACGAGGAAATCGGCTGGACGGAACCGCATGCCCATGAGCCCGAGGCGTGTCGTCTGCTGCTAGTCGGCGGCGATCTCTCAGGGATCCAGGACTATCTATATGGCATCACCTCCATTGGGAGTGGCGGAGTCGCCAAGCGCCTGCGCGGACACTCCTTCAAAATCAGCGTGTTGACGGATCTCTGCTGCTGGCATCTCCTGCGGCGCTTGCACCTGCCGATGGCGTGCCAGATCATCTCGGCTGGCGGGCAGTTCTATCTGACGGTTCCGAATACGCCGCAGACGCTGGAGACGCTTGCGCAGTGCCAGCAGGAGATCGCGCAAGCCTTACTGGAGCGTTTCCACGGTGCGCTCACGCTGTCCATCGCCCATGAGGAAATAACGCCGGCGCTCCTCCGTGCCGAACAGTTCCCTCGCATCTTCGACGCGGTCAAACGTGGGCTTGATCAGGCGAAGCGTCAGAAGTTCAGGGAAGTGTTATCGGCTGGTACCCACACGTTGCACCTTCACTTCCACGGTGCTGGCGCCTGTCCGGTGTGTCAGAAGTATCCGGCCACGCTCGCCACCGATGGCGAGACGGCGCCCTGCAAGGAGTGTCAGCAGGATGCGCGAATCGGGGGAATGCTCCCGCGCACACGCTACCTGGCGATCTCGCAGGACGGCAGCGGTGAGATGACGCTGCTGGGGTACGGTGTTCGCTTGCTTGAGCGCATCCCACCGACTTCCGATGCGCTCTTTACCTGGAACATTCGCCCAATCTCCACCGCGACCGCATCGACGCCGACCTACCAGATGGTGCCGCAACACCCGTCCGGTTTCTTCCCCTACGCCGGCTATGTCCCGGTCTGGACCGAGCAGGCAGCCTGTGACGCCTATAACCAGACATTCCCCGCGAACCATGCCGACGAAGGCAGGCGTGAGCCAGAGGACAGGGCACGGGTTGGCGAGATCAAATCATTCACCGCGCTGGCGAAAAGCCGGGAGACCGGTGCCGTACGACTGGGGGTGTTGCGGGCCGACGTCGACCACCTCGGGCTCATCTTCTCGCTGGGCCTGGAACAGCAGGGCAGTCTTTCGCGCCTGACGACGCTCTCGCACCTGCTGCAGGCCTTCTTCTGCGGGAGCGTCCCACGGCTCATCAGCGCGAAGTATCCCAATCAGTATGTCGGGTATGCCGGTGGCGATGACGTCATGGTCGTGGGTCCCTGGGACCAAACGATCCGCTTCGCGCATCACCTCCAAGAGGCATTCAGGACGTTCACCGCGTGCAACCCGGCCTTTTCGCTCTCAGCCGGCATCGGCGTCTATGGCGCGCACACGCCCATCGCGATCATGGCGCCGCAGTCCGGCGAGCTGTTGGATGAGGCCAAGCACCAGGGGCGCAATCGTCTGGCGGTGTTCAATACCGTGATTCCCTGGCAGGAGTATCCCGACGTTGCGGACTGGACGGCGCTATTAATTGCCGACATCCAGGAACGCGGAAATCCGATGTCGCCCAGTTTTCTCTACCGTCTGCTTGGTTATCAACGGCAGGCACTGGCTTGGTATGCCTCGCAAGGTGCAGATGTCCGCTCTCTGCTCTATCGCCCACATCTGGCGTATGACCTGGGGCGTAATTTTATGGCTGACT
The DNA here is from genome assembly GCA_022708765.1 of Armatimonadota bacterium. Classification (GTDB taxonomy): domain Bacteria; phylum Armatimonadota; class Hebobacteria; order CAIYQO01; family CAIYQO01; genus JAKIYB01. The sequence goes on from JAKIYB010000320.1 coordinate 5,452, forward strand.
CCGGTAAATTGCGTATCACGCCTAAGCTTCATCAGCGGCTGTGCCAGTTACTGAAGCCTGATTCCGAACGGGAATGGCAAATACTTAGTGCGCCCATCGCTTGGGCGGCACTTGCTATCAGGAAAGGAGGAGCATAGATATGACGGCGATACTCTTCAATCAGTATCCACTTGCATCGCTGGTAGTGGAACATGCACGCAAGTTAGCACGGCAGTTCGCTATGCAGACGGATCATGGCAAAGAAAAGGAGGAAGTCACAAGATCAC
>JAKIYB010000321.1 GCA_022708765.1 Armatimonadota bacterium
GACGCCTCCCTGCCCGGTGCCCTGCACGGTGGCGAGATCAACGCCCAACTTCGATGCCAGATTGCGCACCACTGGCGCCACCGCCGGCTTCGGTGCGGAGACGACCGTCACTGGAGCCACTTGCACAACAGCCGGTCCAACTACCGGCGCCTGCTCGGGAATCGTTTCGCCAGGTTCACCGACATACGCGAGGATGTCGCCGGTATGCGCCACCTCGTCTTCGCGGACCAACTGGCGCAGCAGTATGCCTTTCGCCGTGGATTCCAGCGCGCTGACGGCTTTGTCCGTCTCAATTTCCACCAGTTCCTCGCCCAGCGCCACCGTCGCCCCCTCGGGAACGAGCCAGCGCATGACACGAAACTCTTCCACGGTGGTGCCCAGGTCCGGCATGCGAATCGGAGTCGCCATACGTTATCCTCTCCCGGCGCAGCCATAGATGTGCAGGCGACGCATCACCTCTTCGCACATGCGCGCCTTGCCGGCTTCGAAGACGTCGCCGGCTTTCCGCGAGCCGACCGCCGTCTGGATATCCACCGACGCCGCCAGCGCCGCGATAGCCTTCCCCACTCCATCCAGATACAGGCGCTTCAGCACGGTGCCGACATTGAACTTCGCCACACCATGGGCAATCGCCTCCGGCACGGCGGCATCCGGGAAGCCGGTGCCGCCATGCACGACGAAAGGCACGTCCACCGCCCGGCGCAGGCGCGCCAGGTGCGCGAAATCAATGGTTGCTTCACCGGCAGTGAGCATGTGGACGTTGCCGATAGCCACCGATAACGCGTCCACGCCAGTCTCCGCGACATAGCGGGCGGCGGCTTCCGGATCGGTGCGCGCATCGCCATGCGGATCACCGATGGCGCCCGACGCATCCGGCAATTGGTCAATCTCCCCCTCGACATCCGCGCCCAGCGCGTGCGCGGCTTCCACGACGCGCCGCGTCTCGCGCACGTTCGCGTCAAACGGCAGTTCCGACGTACCGAGCATCACCGCGTTGAATCCCCAGTCCAATCCCTGCCGCACCTGCTCGAAGGTGTATACCTCGTTAAGGATAAGGGAGACAGGCACCGTCGCGCTTTCGGCGGTGGCGCGACAGAGCGCAGCCAGTCGTCGCAGCCCGCCGGTGTTAAACCAAGGTTGATGCATCATCACGCCGCCGACGCCGAGGATGATCGGCGCGCGCAGCCGCTCGGCGGCATCCAGCACCGCTTCCAGTGAATACTGGTCCCAGGCTTCGAAATACCCGACGGCATATCCACCGGCACGGGCGTCCCTCAGCATGGTGCGCATGGGGATCAGGGGCATACTAGTTTACGCCTTTCTCGGCAAGATGGGGATTTTCCGGGATACGCGGCCGCAGCGTCGGCAGCAGGATGATGATATCCTCGAAACGGCAGGCGAAACGGGTCAGATCCACCTGCAGCGCGGCGGTGGCGTGCGCCACGCGCGCCAGTTGCGCGAGCGACGGTATCCCCCGGCACAGGCCGGCCAGCAGCGCCGCGGTGAAGGCATCGCCGGCGCCGGCGGCGTTCACCGGTCCGTCCACCTGATACGCGGGCACGAAGATGCGCTGGTCCGCCCAATCCGCCGGTGCGTCGGCGAGCAGCGGCGTGGCGCGCAGGACATCGGTGCTTCCGGTAAACAGACACGCGCCGTTCGGGCCGAGGGTGATGACGACCATGGGGACGCCCATCGCCAGCAGAGCCGCGCCGATGCGATAAATCTCTTCGTGCGTAACGATGGTTTCAATATCACGTCTCGCTGCCTGCGCGCGGGCATGCAAGCCGGAAAAGCAGCCGGTAATCTGCGCGGCTTCCTCGATATTCACCTTCAACAGGTGGGCATGGGGCAGCGCGGGCGCGAGCATCGCGCGCAGGCTGGTGTCATCCGGAATGGGGGTGGTGTCCAGCGAGATGAAGACTCCCGTCTCGCGCACGAGCGCCAGCAACGATGCCAGCCGCTCCCCCTGCAGCAGCGGCAATAGCGGCGGATAGCCCAGGTGAAAGGCCTGTCGCTCGCGCAGGACGGATAGATACGCACGCTCCGGTCCGAACAGGTTGTCAACGCTCATCAGGGCGTTGGCACCGGGGTAAAAGTAGACACCCCGCCTGCCATCTTGATACACCGGCACCGTACTCAACGCCGTGCCGGCCTCCGCGGTGCGCGCGACGTAGCGAACATCAACACCGTCATCCTGCCAGAGCCGTAGCAGCAGATCGCCGTTCTGATCGGCGCCGATGACCGTCATATACTCGACCGGCAGGCCCAGTCGCGCCAGCGCGCGGCCGGTATTGGAGGTGGCGCCGCCGGGACGATACTGCGTCTCGCGCACCATGGACAGGCTTTCGCGCGTAGCCAGCGGCTCGGTGCCATACAAACCAGAAAATGTTACTCTTTCACATTTATTAGCCTGGATACGGCTCACACTGATAAAAATTACCACCAATCCATCCGAACGTCAACCGGAAAACCGCAGAAATTTCCAAATACGCGGCTGTATTCCCGGCGTTATTGACACCCTGTTGAAGGAGTGCTATGTTAATTTGTAACATTTACACAGGGGGGTGCCCATGAAAGCATCCGAGCAGCGGCTGGCCGCCATCACGCACCTGCTGGACGAAACGCGCCAGGTAGATATCCGCGCGCTGGCCGAACGGTTTAGCGTCTCGACGATGACGATTCGCCGTGACCTGGCATCGCTGGAGGCGCTCGGCTTGCTGGTGCGCACCTTCCGCGGCGGCATAGCCGCGCCGGATGCCGCCCATCCCACCCGGGTGGACACATCGCCGGTGAAACGCGCCATCGGCCAATTAGCGGCGGCGCTGGTGACCCCTGGCCAGACAATTATCGTTGACGCCGGCACCACCACGCTGGAAGTGGTGCGCAACTTGCCGCGTGATGCCGGACTAACGCTGGTGACGAACTCGCTGCCTGCCGCCCAGGAAGTGCGCGGATCGGGCATGCGCATCGTCCTGCTGGGAGGTTACCTGTCGGATGATGAAGTACGCATTTACGGTCCGATGACGGAAGCCTGTCTGGCCAGCCTGCACGCCGACCTGCTCTTCGTCGGTTGCGTTGGCGCCTGTGGCGCGCGCGGATTCTATATGTCCGACCTTCACCTGACCAGCAACGTGCGCGCGATGATGCGCGCGACGGACCGCGTGGTGGTAACCGCGGAGAGTTATAAATTCCGCCAGCCATCCCTTTCCTGCTACGCGCAACCGTCCGAAGTCGCCATCGTCGTCACTGATGACGGCTTGCCCACGCGAGACCGCGCGTTGCTGGAGGAGCAAGGCGTGCGGGTGCTGACGGCATAACGCATCACCCCTCAAAGAACCATGCGCGGTCGGCGTTTATCCGCGCCACGTCATCTTCGGTCAGGATCCCGCCGTGCAGGCGATACGCCGTCACGCAGCGAAAGTGTCGCCGCGACGCCGGCCGCTTCGCCGGTCAGCGCGCACTGTACCATCACGCGAATGGAACCCAGCGCAATATGCGTCACCGATACGCAGCGGCCGGCGACCAGCAGGTTTTCTACGCTCTGCGGCAGCAGGATGCGATAGGGAATCTGGTAGCGGAACCCGGGTTGCGGATGCCAGACGGTCTCATCCATCCCGGGACCATCAATATGATGGATATCAATGAAGAACGCACCGTAGCCAATGCTGTCCTCCCAGGTACGCCGCGCTTTCATATCCTCTTCCGTCAGCACCACCGGTCCGATGATGCGCCGGCTCTCGCGAATGCCGACGGTGTTGGGCGTGGCAACCATGTAGCAGTCTTCCATCCCCGGCACGTATTTGCGGAAGACATCAATGGCCTGAAACGCCTGCCGTCGCCCCTCGATGGTCGCGGCGGTCAAATCACCGGCGCGCGTCGAGTCAACGTTCGTGATGTGCGTGAAGTTGATGCCCACTTGGTCGGGGCGCGTGGGCGTCCACCAGAAGCCCATGATCGTGGTCTGAAACGGCTCCATGTCGCCATTGTGCTGGGCGCATTCCCACACTTCGCGCATCTGGTAGTCCGTCCGCCAGGCCTCTACCCGCGGCCAGTCAACCCCGCCGATGGTAAACATCAGCGTCATCGGCTGGCACTTGCCATCACCGGGACGCCCCTGCTCAAAAGGAGCCCCTGCCGACGCTGCCACGTCGCCATCGCCGGTGCAGTCTATGATACGTTTCGCTCGCACCAGACCACGACCATCCTTGTTCTGAATAACAGCACCCGTCACGGCGCCGTCTTCCACCACCGTCTCGCAGAAGAACGTGTAGTAGAGGATATTCACACCGGCTTCCCGCATCATGCGGTCGAGCAGGAATTTTAACTTCTCGGCTTCGAACCAGACACCGTGATGGTTCATCCAGCCGGCATCCTCCTCAACCAGCCGCCGCGCGACCTCGTAGATCACGCCGCCAGCCACGCGCAGGCGATCGCCCCAGGCGCCGTAAATTGAAATATGCCCGTGGCCGCCGGCTCCAGCCACTCCGCCCAGGCAGTTGAACTGCTCGATGATGAGCACGGACGCGCCGTTGCGCGCGGCGGCCAGCGCCGCGCCGACGCCCGCGGGCCCGCCGCCCACCACCAGCACGTCCACATCCGCACGAAGCGGAAGAACGGATGTCATTGGTACCTCCTTTCTACGCGGGAGCCGTTTGGCCCGGCAGGATAGGCAGCGCTTCTTCCGTCTCCACATCGAAGAGATGGGCGCGCGCCATGTCGAAGACGATCTCCAGCGATTCGCCGGAACGCGCCACGGTGTCGGCGTCCAGCGAAGCCACAAACTCGTGCCGTGCGGTCTTCAGGTAGGCAAAGACGTTCGCTCCCAGCGGCTCGGTGACATCCACCTGCACCGTCGCCACATCCGACGAGGACGTCAGCGCGGTGGGCGCAATGGTGCGGTCGAAGATATCTTCCGGACGGATACCGAACGTCACCGGTTGCCCCACGCGCGTCCGAAGCGCGGCGTTTGCCGGCAGCGCCAGCACGAATTCGCCCAGATCCACCGCGAGTTCCCCCTCCTGTTCCACCAGCGCGCCGGGGAGAAAATTCATCGCCGGGCTGCCAATGAAGCCGGCGACGAATTTATTCACCGGATGGTGGTAGAGGTTCAGTGGTGAATCCACCTGCTGCAGCACCCCTTTATTCATCACCGCGATACGGTGGCCCATCGTCATCGCTTCTACCTGGTCGTGGGTGACGTAGATGGTGGTGATACCGAGATCACGGTGCAGGCGGATGAGTTCAGCGCGGGTGTGCACGCGCAACTTGGCGTCAAGGTTGGAAAGCGGCTCGTCCATGAGGAAGACTTTCGGCTGGCGGACGATAGCGCGAGCGAGCGCGACGCGTTGCCGTTGGCCGCCGGAAAGCTGCTTCGGTTTGCGCTTGAGGAGATCGGCGAGACCGAGCATCGCGGCGGCTTGTTCCACGCGCGCCTTGATCTCCGCTTTAGGCACCTTGCGGAGCTGCAAGCCGAAGGCCATGTTCTCGAAGACCGACATGTGCGGGTAGAGGGCATAGTTCTGGAAAACCATGGCGATGTCGCGGTCTTTGGGCGGGATGTCGTTGACTTTCACCTCGTCAATCCAGATTTCGCCGGCGGTGATCTCCTCCAGCCCGGCGATCATGCGCAACGCGGTGGTTTTCCCGCAGCCGGACGG
>JAKIYB010000322.1 GCA_022708765.1 Armatimonadota bacterium
CCGGCTTGGTAATATTGACCTCATAATCAACAATCCCGCCCGGATGGGCCACCCATTGTCCCCCGCTCATGAACTGGTATTCGGTGTTCTGGCGGAAGGCATCGCACATGCCGCCGTGCCAGCCGGCCACGCCCACGCCGCCTTTGATGGCGTTCAGCAGGCCGTTCGACTGCTCGCCGGTGATGGTGCCCATCGTCCACACCGGCACGATCAGGCTAAGCGACTGCATGTAATCCTCTTCGAGGTAGACGTCCATTGTATCGCTCACGCGCACGTCGTACCCCCGTGCTTCGAGGAACGGGTGGAAGACATCCACGCACTGCTTCGGCTCATGGCCATCCCATCCGCCCCAGACCATCAACGCGTTCTTCATAGATAACCCCCTGCAAACTGGACTACCGGCGGGAAGTATAGCAGAGTCATCGGTGATGGGAAAGGGGAAAGGAGTGGAAATCTCGTAAATGAAAAGATCATGCAGCATCATCTATTTCAACAAGTCAGTGGTGCCCCATTCCTCGTCACCGACTTCGACGGTACCATCGCCCGCCGCGACTTTTACGATATGGTGCGGCAGGAATTGATGCCTCCCGGCACGCCCGACTTCTGGGGGATGTTTCTGGCGGGCGAATTGACGCATTTTCAGGCGCTGTATGAGATATTCATCCGCATCCGGCAATCGGAAGCGGAAGTGCTGGCGCTGGTGGCGCGCATGGAAGTGGATCCGGCGTTCGGTCCAGCGGTGCACCGGCTGCAAGCCGCCGGTTGGCAGGTGGTAGTGGCGTCCGCCGGCTGCGCCTGGTATATCAAGCGCCTGCTAGCAGAGGCGGGGGTGTCGGTGACGCTGCACGCCAATCCTGGCACGTTCGTCGAGGGGCAGGGGCTCATCATGCGCCTGCCGGAAGACTCGCCGTATTTCAAGCCGTCTACCGGCATTAACAAGGCGGCGTTGATGGCGGATATGCTCGCGCGGCATCCGGTAGTCGCCTTCGCCGGCGATGGCCCACCCGACCTGCCACCCGCGCTGATGGTTCCGCCGGAACGCCGTTTTGCCCGCGCCTGGTTGGCTGACGCGCTGCGTGACCGTGGGGAGGGGTATCATCCCTTCGAATCGTGGGATGAAATCGCTGAATGCCTGCTGGCAGGCGAATAGTCACTGCCCCGGCTGATCGGGCAAGCCCTTTTCGTTTAGCAGCTTAGCGGCTTCGTCCAGCGTCAACCAGACCTTCGTCTCAATGAAATATACCCAGCGCACATAGCCCGCAGGTGACATGAAGAGGACTTCCTTCTTGTACGCCCGTGCTTCCGGGCCGGGGTCCGCCGCGCATTCGCCGTCTCCGGTGCAAGGCACCCCTTGCGCCGCCGCGGGCAGCGCCGCCAGCGCGAGGCCGGCGCACAGCATTCCCAACATCAACAGTCCGCGCATTACCATCACCCCAGTCACCTGTATGGTGGAGAAATCGTCTCCCCCGGTTGCCTACAGGCTACCCCGCTGGTAGTAGCTAGGAAACCCGTCGCTCGTAAATAATGCCGGTATATGATCCGGGTTGCTCCCATGCGCCCGCAAGCTTTTTTTGCTATTGAAAAGGAACTTCCTCGCAAACAGCAAAGATTCACCTGCGGAGGCTGCATGCGATGATATCAATTCCTGATCCCCGGCATATCAGCAACGGGTGTGAGATTCCCACCGAGCGCTACGCCGATCAGCCATATATTGTCCAGACCGATGACGGGGCGTGGCTCTGCGTGTTGACCACCAGCGGCAGCGTGGAAGGCGCCAGTGGGCAGCACGTCATCAGCATGCGCAGCACGGATCAGGGACGGACGTGGTCGGCGCCCGCGGATGTGGAACCAGCGACAGGCCCGGAAGCCTCCTACGCCGTGCTGCTGAAGACGCCATACGGGCGTATTTACATCTTCTACAACCATAACACCGACCGGATAACGGAAGTGAAGACGGAGGATGGCGGCGCCTTCACGCGCGTGGATTCGCTGGGACACTACGTCTATAAATATAGCGATGATCATGGCCGGAGCTGGTCGCCGGAGCGATATGAGGTGCCGGTACGCGAGTTCGCCTGCGACCGGGACAATGTCTATAGCGGCGCACTGCGCTTCTTCTGGAATGTCGGCCGACCGCTCATCCTCGGCGATGCCGCCTACCTGGTGCTGCACAAAGTAGGGGCGATGGGCGCGGGTTTCTTCGCGCAGTCCGAAGGGGCGTTCATGCGCAGTGACAACATCCTTACCGAGCGCGACCCGGCGAAGATTCGCTTTGACACGCTGCCCGACGGCGACATCGGCCTGCGTACGCCGCCCGGCGGCGGCCGCGTCGCCGAGGAGCAGAGCCTGACGGTCCTGAGCGACGGCACGCTGTTCTGCGTCTACCGCACCATCGCCGGCTGGCCGGCCTGCGCATACAGCCGAGACGGCGGCCACGCCTGGACGGAACCGGCCTTCATGACGTATATGTCTGGCGGGCATTTGGTGAAGCACCCCCGCGCGGCGAACTTCGCCTGGCGCTGCCCAAACGGGATGTTTCTCTACTGGTTCCATAACCACGGCGGCACGTTCATCCAGGCAAATCACGAGTGGCTGCCATATGAGGATCGCAATCCCGTCTGGTTGATGGCGGGACGCGAGGTGGAAACTCCCGAGGGCCTGATGCTGGAGTGGTCGCAGCCGGAAATCCTCCTCTATGACGACGACACATACGTCCGCATGAGCTACCCCGACCTGGTGGTCGAGGATGGCCGGTATTACATCACCGAGACACAGAAACATACCGCGCGCGTGCATGCTATCGCTCCGGCGCTGCTGGATGGCCTCTTCACGCAGTGGGAGAACCGGACGGTTGCGCGGGACGGCCTGCTGCTGGAGGTGGCGGCACCGGCGAGCGAGGCGCCGATGCCCGTGCTGCCGCGCTTCCTGGAGCGCGATTTTTCCAGTCCGACGCACGGCACGAAGGATCTACGCGCCGGCTTCAGCCTTGACCTCTGGTTGGAGCTACCCTCGCTGGCACCCGGCCAGGTTCTCCTCGACACCCGCGTCCACTGGGGACAGGGTCTGTGCCTGCGCGCGGCGGAAAATAGCACGGTTGAAATCGTCCTCAACGACGGACGACAGGAATGCCGCTGGACGAGTGACCCTGGCCTGCTGGTCGCGGGTGCCCGACATCACCTCGCCGTTATCGTGGACGGCGGCCCGAAAATCATCAGTATCGTGATTGACGGCCTGCTCAATGACGGTGGCGAGGCGCGGCAGTTCGGCTGGGGGCGTTTCAGCCCGACGCTGCGCGAGGCGAATGGCGCCGCGACGCTGCGCATAGCGCCGGCGGTGCGCCACCTGAGACTCTATAACCGTCCCCTGCGCACCAGCGAAGCGGTCGGAAATTGGCGGGCGGACCTGTAAGTTCCGCGTCCCGTTCCTGCCTGGTGAAGGGCAAGCGATCATTCGCAAAGGTATCAATAGAGAAATAATTCACGATAAATATTGTTCTTTTCTGCACAAAGTTACCCGAAAGTGTTGCCCCTCCCCCGTGTTTGTATTAATATAGAGCGACAATTTTAATCTCCGTGTCTGACGGGTACTTCCGGCGGCGCGGCGGCGGGAGAGGTACTTCCATGCTCGTGGTAGCCTGCATCAAACAGGTACCAGATACCACCCAGGTCAGCATTGACCCGGTGACCAATACCCTCATCCGTGAAGGCGTGCCCTTCATCATGAACCCCTACGACACGCACGCGCTGGAGGAGGCATTGCGCCTGAAGGACCGCTACGGCTTCCGCGTGGCGGCCATCTCCATGGGCCCGCCGAACGCCGAGATGACGCTGCGCAGGGCGCTGGCGGCCGGCGCCGATGAGGTGGTGCTGCTCTCCGACCGCGCCTTCGGCGGCGCGGACACCCTCGCCACCAGCCAGGTGCTTTCCGAAGCCATCAAACGCCTGAACGAGCAAGACGAGGTGGCTATCGTGCTGTGCGGTAAACAGACTATTGACGGTGACACCGCCCAGGTGGGTCCCGGCATCGCCACTCGCCTTGGCTATACCCAGCTCACACTGGTGGACCAGATTCAACAACTTGACATGAAGGCGCGCATGGTGCGCGTGCGCCGCAAGCTGGAAGGGCGCCACGAGATCGTGGAGGCGCCCTTCCCGTCGGTGCTTACCGTGGTGCGCGAGATCAACCGGCCACGCTACCCCACCGTGCCCATGCGCCTTGCCGCCGAGAAGGCGGAAATTCCCGTCTGGGGCAACGCGGTGATGACCATTGACCCGGAGACGATCGGGCTGAAAGGCTCCCCCACGAAAGTGAACCGCATCTTCTCGCCGGAACGCGACAAGGGCGAGATTCTCGGCGACGGCGCGAACGATCCCGACGGCGCCGCCAGCCTGCTGATTGAACGATTGATGAGCAAAGACCTACTTCCCCTGTAGTGATGACTTTTGAAGGAAACGGCATGGAACAGAAGAAACCGAAGCGGCCGCGCGGCAAAGCCCGGCTAATTCCCAATACCTGTATCGCGTGTGGCGCGCGCTGCGAAAGCGCCTGTCCGGTGACGGCCATCGTGATGGACGATGCCGGCGCGCCGATCATTGATATCGAAAAGTGTATCGGCTGTGTGAAGTGCGTGAAGGTCTGCCCGGCCGAAGCGCTGGAAATGTTCTTCACCCCGGAAGAGCAGAAGATCCTCGACGAGCTGGCCGCGCAGGCCACCGAGGCCGCGCCGCCCGCTGAAGAAGTGGATCCCGAGGAAGCCGCGCTTGCCGCGATGCTCAAGCAGTATCGGGGCGTGTGGGTGTTCGTCGAACAGACCGAAGGCCATGCCGCCGGCGTCTCCTGGGAACTGCTGGGCAAGGGCGCCGAGTTGGCAGGGACGCTGGATGTTGAGTTGTGCGCGGTAGTCATCGGCCACGAGGTGGCGCACCTGGCGGATGAAGCCTTCGCCTACGGCGCGAAGAAGGTCTACCTGCTCGACCACCCCGTCTATAAATTCTATCGCACCGAGCCGTACCTGCAGGCTATCTGTCACCTGACGAAAACGCACAAGCCGGAAGTGATCCTCATGGGCGCCACCGGCCTCGGGCGCGACCTGGCGGGCGCCGTGGCCACCCGACTCGCTACCGGCCTCACCGCCGACTGCACCGGCCTTTCTATTGACGACCAGCGCAACCTGATGCAAACGCGTCCGGCCTTCGGCGGCAATATCATGGCCACCATTCTCTGCGACCGAAACCGTCCGCAGATGGCCACCGTGCGCCCGCATGTGATGCCCATGCCGCCGCATGTCTCGGGACGCGTGGGTGAGATTATCCGCGATGACTTCGCGCCGAACGAAGATGATCTTACCGTAAAGGTGCTGGAAGTGCTGATGGACGCCCATCATAAGGACGCCATTGATATCGCCGCCGCCGAAATTATCGTCTCCGGCGGGCGCGGGTTGATGAATAAGGAGAATTTCGCCATCGTTCGTGAACTGGCGGACGAAGTCGGCGGCGTGGTCGGCGCCTCGCGCAGCGCGGTGGACGCCGGCTGGATGCCCCAGGATCGCCAGGTGGGACAGACCGGCAAGACCGTGCGCCCGAAGATCTATATCGCCTGCGGCATCTCCGGT
>JAKIYB010000323.1 GCA_022708765.1 Armatimonadota bacterium
CCCGCGCCTTTGACGCACAGATCATGGGCCGCATCTACGAGCAGCCATTCACCGTCGTGTCCTGCGATATCGCCGACGTGCCTGTGGCCGCGGAATCCACCGTTGCCCTCGGCGGTCATCTGGACGGCTGCCGCATCGGAGTGGACCTGGGCGCCAGTGACCGAAAGGTCGCCGCGGTTATTGACGGCGAAGCGGTGTATAGTGAAGAGGTGGTGTGGGATCCTCGTCCGCAAACAGATCCACAATTCCACTTTGACGAAATCATGACCGCCATCCGTACGGCAGCGTCCCACATGCCGCGTATTGACGCGGTTGGCGTCAGTTCGGCTGGAGTATACATCAATAACCTTATTCGTGTAGCATCGCTTTTCCGTGGCGTACCGGAAGACCTTTTCGAGAAACGCGTCAAGCGCATGTTCTTCGAAATTCAGGAAACGCTGGGCGGCATTCCGCTGGTGGTGGTGAACGACGGCGAGGTAACCGCGCTGGCCGGCGCGATGTCACTCAACGATAATGCGGTCATCGGCGTAGCGATGGGCTCCAGTGAGGCGGCTGGCTACGTGACACCGGAAGGTGCGCTAACGAATTGGCTGAATGAGTTGGCTTTCGTGCCGATTGATGCGAATCCCGACGCGCCGGCGGATGAGTGGTCAGGCGATATCGGCTGTGGCGTGCAATACCTCTCACAGCAGTGCGTCGGCCGCCTCATACCGGTGTCAGGCCTGCCGGTAGACATGGCGCTAGGCCTGCCTGAGCGCCTCAAGGCCGTGCAGAAACTCATGGCCGACGGTGACGAACGCGCGATACCGCTCTACCAGACGATTGGCATCTACCTTGGGTATGCGCTGGCACACTACGCCGACTTCTACGACATTCGCCATGGCCTCATCCTCGGTCGCGTTACGTCCGGCGAAGGCGGCAACATTATCCTCAACCAGGCGAAACAGGTGCTGGCGGAAGAATTTCCCGATCTCGGCGCCATAAATATCGCGCTGCCGGATGAGTCGAATCGGCGTGTCGGACAGGCCATTGCCGCTGCCAGCCTGCCCGCGCTGGTCAAGGAGGCCGTGTGATGCAACTGCATGTCCCAACTGCCGGTCTTTATGTGCCGGATGGTTCTCCGATGCCAGACGCACTGGCGCGTACCACGCACCTGTGCATTGCCGCGCATCAGGACGACATTGAAATCATGGCCTACCACGGTGTCCTTGCGTGTTTCGGCTTGCCCGATGCCTGGTTCACCGGTGTTGTGGTAACCAATGGCAGCGGTAGCCCACGCGACGACGTATACGCGAACTACACCGATGAGCAGATGATGGCCGTGCGTCGTGTTGAACAGCAGAAGGCGGCGATGGTTGGCGAGTATAGCGCGCAAGCTTTCCTGGATTACACCAGCAGTGATGTGAAAAATCCGGGTAATCCCGATGTCGCTGACGATCTCTACCAGATTCTGATGGCCACCCGCCCGCGCGTGGTTTATACGCATAACCCGGCCGATAAGCACGACACTCACGTTAGTGTGACATTGCGCACGCTCGCGGCTTTGCGCCGCATGCCGGCTGAGGCGCGTCCGGAACAAGTGCTGGGTTGTGAGGTGTGGCGCGGATTGGATTGGATGCAAGACGAGGAGAAAGTGGCGCTGGACGTATCAGCGCACGAGAGCCTGGCCGAGGCGCTGCTCGGTGTATTCGACAGTCAGATTTGCGGCGGCAAGCGCTACGATCTCGCGACGATTGGCCGTCGGCGCGCCAACGCCACCTACTTTGCCTCGCACACCACTGATGTTTTCACGCAGATGAACTTCGCCATGGATCTGACGCCGCTTGTGCGAGATGCGTCGCTGGATATCGCGACATATACGCAAGAATTCATCACCCGCTTCGCCAACGATGTGAACGCGCGGCTGCGGAAACTCGCTTAACCTCTGCCGATCATTACGGCGATACAGCGGGGCAGGTGCATGCACCTGTCCCGCTTACGCTTTCCAGAGCAGCACGCAGCCGACTAGCAGCACGATCACCCCGAAGACCTTTTTTACGATGCCCGGCGCATTGGTTGACGCGTTCCATTGGAGATACCGCTGGATGGCGTCAATTGAGGTGCCGGCGGCGGCGATAACCACACAATGGCCAATGCCATATGCCAGCAGCAATCCCGCGGCATACAGGGGCATTGTGGCGCCCATGGTAAACGTCACGCTCAATACCGGCGCCATGAAGGCGAAGGTGCAGGGACCAAGCGCGATGCCAAACACCAGACCAAGCAAAAACGCGCCGGGTAGGCCATGTGTCTTCATGCCGATCTGGCCGGGAGCAGTCAACGGCAGCGGAATCACCTCGAGCAGGATCAATCCAACCAGAAAAAAAACGCCGACAACGATATACTTCGCAAAGCCCCCCAGATCGCCAGCCATGCGCCCTGCGGCGGCGGTGATGACGCCAATCAGGGCAATGCAAACCAACATCCCCAGCGCGAACAACGACGACAGGCCAAAGGCGCGGCGCGGTGTCACCTGTGGTTGCCCGGCTATATAGGCGACGATGAGCGGGATGCCGGCGAGATGGCAGGGACTCAGCACCACACTCAAAATGCCCCAGAGCAAGGACGCCCCCAGCGCGAAAAACACCGCCCCTTCAATGGCGTGCGACAATGTGGTAAATAGAGCATCCATGAGAGTTATTTTACCCACATTTTTTCGAGTTGTGCGAGGATCGCGCTTTTCGCGAAGAAACCAGTGTGGCGATAAACTTCTTTACCTTCCTTATCATAGAATACTTGAACGGGTATTCCGTGAATACCATAGCGCAGTGCGAGGGCCTGATTTTTTCGCACGTCAACATACAGCACATGACAGCGATCACGATAAGTATCTTCTAATTCGTTGATAATGGGGGCCATTTGGTCACAGGCATAACATCCGCTGGCGCCAAATTCAACAAGAAGCGGCTTGCCGGAACGGCGCAGCGTATCAACTGGCGCCGTAAACATAATTGCCGCCTGTGCCTCGACCCAGGCACGATCCACCTCGATATGCGTACGATCGCTTATGGTGTTTATGTGGCGAGAAATCGCTCCCTGGCGTTTCTCCTCCAACAGGTACGCATGCAGTTCTTTCTCGACACGCTCAAAGGCTGCTCCGCCAAATTCCTCGGCATTCTTTGTATAGAATACGCGCAGCTCTTCTCTCGTGACGGTAATCGTGGCAGTAAGGCTTTGAAGATATGTTTGCAGCAACGCCCGATCACTCTCCCATGTCGTATCGCGCTTTGCGGTTGCGGCCCATGCGCTGGCTTCGGCGACCAATAGGGTACGGACAGCCGTCTGCTCAAAGAACACGAAAGCGTGCGCTTGCCATTCAGACTTGGCTTTCTGGAGTTCCGCGTTCAACTGCGCTTCCGTCATTTCTACCTCGACGGTGCGCAATAATAGCCCTTTCGGCAAGCCCTCGACGCGCGCGGATCGTAAGGGCCCGCTGCTCAGCCCCATAAAAGCTTCTTCGAGTGTTTGCGTCGGTGGAGCAACAGGTTTATCGGGCAATACACAACAACGCGCGTCGGCAGCCGGTATTGCGGAGAATCCCGGTAGAGATCCAGCCAATGCCATCAACAACAGGAAGAAGATCGTCGGAAATCGCATCGCACATCCTACCTATTCAATACCAAGCTCACGGAGTTTTTCGATGATGTCGTCTTTCGGGTAATACCCGATATGCCGGTAGAGTTCTTTCCCCTCCGCGTCGAAGATGATCTGCGTGGGAATGGCCTGGATGCCGTATTTTCTCCCGGCGGTCTCATCTTTCCAGACATCAATAAATTCGACACGCAGTTTTCCGGCATATTCATCACACAATTCCGCCAATACGGGTTGCATCATCTGGCAGGGACGGCAGGAATCCGACCCCAACTCCAGCAACATCGGCAGCTTTGCCGGACGCGAGGGGGGTGGTGATGGTACTGTCGCGGGAGGCACGGGAGCGGGCTTCACAGGTGCTGGTACAACGACCGCAGACGGTTTCTCTTGCTTAGCTGGCGGATTCGTTTTCGGAGGCGACGGCTTCGTTACGATGGGTGGGTCTGGCGTGACCACTGGTGGTGCAGGTTGCGTGGCCGGAATGGTGAGCGGACTCTCCTGCGCAACCGGTGTCGAGGCAGGCGACTGCCCTTTCAAGTATAGGATGCCGGTAATGGCCAGTCCCAGCGCGACGAGAATCACAATCTTGCCAAAGTATGCTTTCACGTATTGTCCTCACTAAGCGTTAAATAGATCGTGCTTGCTGCCGGCAGCGCGATACGCGCCGCGACCTGCATGGCTTTGAAGAGCGCAATTGGCACGATGCAACCGCTGCAGCAACCATGCAGCGTGTCACGCGCGACACCCCAGATAACGCCAGTATACCCATTGCCAATCTCCTGATAGGCGTCAATCTCGTCGGGGAGCGCGGCGGCCAGCCCCTGTATGTTGGCGCAGGGGCTGGTAATCGCGAAGCGCACGCATTGCTCATCGTCAGAGGTGGCGGTGATGTCCGTGGCGAAGCCGCAGCAGCCTGTGGGCGAATTGAGCGCATCCACAACAGCCTGCGCGGTCTTCCCGACTTCCTCGGCCGTGTGCTGAAAGTGATGCCCCTTTTCAATCCCAAGTTGTGTCACGTCTACATATACGTCAGGCGCCACTCCTATCTGCTCCAGCGCTTTTTTCGCGCAGGCGACACTGCAACCGTCAATCGCAACGATCGTAGTGCCGTCTTTTTGTGTCCGCTCGACAATTGGTCCAACCTTGGCGCCGACGCCGATCAAGCAGAAGAAGCTCCCCTGCCCCAACTGGTCCAGCGCCTTCGCGGCATCATTAGAAATTTGCCCCACGTTTGAGCCGCCGGAACAGGCGAAGAGCAAGACATCGCCTTGACCACAACACTTTGACATTGGACTTTCTCCTTTACGTGTGTATCTGGAGCGGATTATTCCGCTAGCCACTCCTTTACCTCGTCGGGGCGCGGCGCGCGTCCCATGATTTTTACCACGCCATCTACCACCACTGTGGGTGTTGACATAATGCCAGCGGTCACCATTTCGCGCAGATCGCTCACCTTGCGCAAGTCAGCAGTGACGCCTGTCGCTTCTATCGTGCGTCGAATCAAGTCTATAGCCTGACTGCATCTCGCGCAACCGGGGCCATACACAATGATCGTTTTCATTATGCCTCCCTATCTCGTGATATATTGCTGTATATCGAACAGGTTGAAGAGATAGCCAATGAGCAGGATGCCGGCACCGACAACCGCAACGAATACGCCAATCAGGCGCGGCTTGAGCACTTTGCGTAGGATGACGATTTCTGGCAGCGACAGCGCAATGACCGCCATCATGAAGGCCAGCACCGTGCCCAGCGCCGCGCCTTTACCGAGTAACGCTTGCACGACGGGGATAATGCCGGCGGCGTTGGCATACATGGGGATGCCCAGCAGCACCGCTAGTGGCACTGACCACCAGGCGTCGTTGCCCATGATCGCCGCCATGGCGCCTTCCGGCACATAACCATGAATGCCCGCGCCGACGGCGATTCCGGCGACGACGTAGAGCCACACCTTGCCGACGATCTCGCGCACTGCGTCA
>JAKIYB010000324.1:0-267 GCA_022708765.1 Armatimonadota bacterium
CCCCGCCGAGATCAAAGACTACCAGGGAAATGGTGGATGACATGGGCTAAGGATACGGGAAAGGCCTCCACGGATGCAATAGGCGTAACCGAGGGCTTAAACGATATCCTCATCCCTCCCTGGTGAACCTACGGTTGCACAAATTATTTAACGTTTCGTGACCGATACACCAAGGGTGAAATTGAACTCCTGATCACTGGCAGTGATGTGCGTGACGCCCAGAATCAGCGGAACCATTGTATAGTTGCTGCCCACCGGCATACCACC
>JAKIYB010000324.1:277-5608 GCA_022708765.1 Armatimonadota bacterium
ACAAACGCGTTATACAGGTATGACCGGTGCTCGATTTGGAGATGAGGCACCTCTGCTTCACTCGCTGCCACGCCTGGCATCTCCAGCCCGGCAAGCGGGACCACTGCGGCAGAATCTGCAAAACCATCGTAGACAACATAGCGACCTGCGGAGACTATCGAATTCAATTCCGCGAGGGTTCGCGGCTTCGGCTGGTTCTCGCATTCTTCGGAAATTTCATTGAGATAGACGTTAATGCCGCGAGGTTTGACACCATAGCGGAAAAAGAAGCGATTATCAGCGTGAGCATGTTGGGCGCTGGCGCCGAACTGCACCGATTCCACCCAGATTTTCACGTGCAGGTCACCGAACAGAAAGCGACGCAGTGCCTGGTAGGGAGCAAGATTCTCCCGAATACCGTAGCTGCCACTATGCGTTTGATAGAAATACGCATACGGGAACCCCTGCAGGTATGCTTCATCCTGATGCACGATGCCATCAGTGCGCGGTAACCGGCGGGCGATAAGGAAATACCCGTCGCGGCGTGTCCCTATCAGGCAGAAGACATCCTCTTCCTTCAGCGACGGGGGCAGCGGCTTGTGAAATGCTTGCGGGTTTTGTCCACCAAGGTGTTTGTTCACCCACGAAGGATCGAGATACATGACATCATCCTGTGTTAAACCCGGAAGCCACCGCAGCATGCGCGAAGCAATGGCATACCGGGCTCCCCCATGCGGGGTGGCCAGTGTTGCCAGCTTTCCGACATATTCCTGCGTATCGTATAAGTTATATTGAATAGCGAATCGAGCGATTAAGCCTCCCATCGAGTGTCCGACCAGCGCTACTCTTTTCAAACCAAGGCCGCGGGCCGTTGGCGTAGTACCCGGACAGAGTTTCTCCAGATCATAACAAGTTTTCCCTGCGATCCTTCTAATCGTTAGAGCAAGGAGTGCCGCGTAATACGGAATGCCCGCCAGCGGCCCCTTATAGCCACGTGTTTGCAGTTCGTACAGCAAGGCTTTACGCGCGTTCTGCGAGAGATGCAAATGGTCGGCATTATATTCATAGTAACGAAATATCCAGATCGTTTTATCGGAAGCATGATACGGAAGACCGGGTGGTATACTCGTTGGATATGCCCTGCACAACTGTGTAAGGAGCGTCAGGCTTTCATCATTTGCTGCATCATAGTAATTGTAGTCTTTAACGAGGCGAAACACCATGCCTTCAAAGTTGGGTGTCTCGCGAAGTTTCAGCCACCCTTCGGGATCATTGTAGCGGCATCCGTCATTCCAGCCTATATAGGGATCGCGCTCATCATGCTCATCGAAGTCCCGGAACATGTCAGACACACCACCCCATCCATGTATGAAAATGACTGGCATATATTCTGTACTCATCACTCCTCCTTTTCCATGACTGCATGGTTATTCCGGATAAAATCCAACATGCAACCATCGGCCCTCATCAACAATCTCTGGAACTGCATGCGCCCCACGGATTGCGGCATCACAATCGCGGATAACGTCTCGGAGTTTTTTCGGGCATCCATGAGCCGTCGAACGCATCTTACTGATCGGGAGATAGTCACCTTCACCGTCCTGCGTTACGATTCCGGCGAAATCCATCGCTTTGCCATACGCATGGTTGCTCCACCGGTGTGGCACGATCAAGGTTCCATCCTTTCTTCGCGCCATGCGGGGGTTGTAAACACCCAGATGAACAAGTCCAAAGTGGTACTGCCGTGCGAAGTCATTCATTTCCGCCAATACGGTTGTGGCAAACACCTTATCACAGAGAATACTATGGGGCCACAACACAGGACCACGCTGCGTTAAATAAAACAGGGGTATGTCAAGTGTCGCCATGACCGGTCGTTGCAGAGTTGGCTTGTTGCCAGGTCCCCATGTCGGCTGTGATGTCGCTTTCAGATTCATCATTCTCTCCTTCCAACTTCAGCGTGAACATCACGCGTATACCCAGCAAGGAATTACTACGTTAAATTCACGGATAGAGAGCGAGCCTTTCTCACGAGAGCGGATTATTACTTGCTAACTCACAATACCACATATTTTTCAGTTGTCAACAGACTTGCCCACCCATTTCCGTTTCTATACTTCGCAGTAGAGATCGCCTCATGAAACACCGTGTTATATTGGCTTGATTATTGTTGTATATCACAACATAAAATATCTTAATAAAATCTGGGTATGCAGTTGACTGCATACCCAAGTAATAAATAGCTCCCAAATGCAATAGAATGCATTTGGGAGCTTCGTGGATTGATCTACTGCAATCTCCGCGCTTACCCTTCCACGCGAATCACGGACGCGATCTCTTCCACCACGTCAAGTTTGGCAAGTTCCTTGAGGGCGGCCTGGAGTTTGGCTTCCTGCACGCGGTGGGTGATCCAGACGACTTCGGCGGCGCCGGCTTCCTCTTCCGCCTGCTGGGGCTGGAAAACGGAGGTGAGGCTGACGCCGTGATCGCCGAAAATGGTGGCCATCTTGCCGACGACGCCGGGACGATCCAGCACGCAAGTGCGGATGTAGTAACCGGTGACCACCTCGCTGATGGGTTGAATGGGCAGCGTCTGATAGCAGCAGCAGGGCACGCGGCCGGACGCGCCGTGGTTGATGTTGCGGGCGCAGTCAATCACGTCGCCCACCACCGCGCTGCCAGTGGGACCGGAGCCCGCGCCGCGGCCGTAGAACATCAGGTCGCCGACGGGATCGCCCTGTACGAAGATGGCGTTGAAAACGCCGTTCACCGAGGCTAGCGGATGGTCCATCGGCACGAAGGCGGGATGCACGCGCAGGTCGAGCCCCCCCGCGGTACGCGCGCCGACGGCGAGCAGCTTGATCTCAAAGCCCAACTGGTGGGCGTATTCGATATCGGCCGCGGTGATCTTCGTGATCCCCTCGTGGTAGATCTTTTTCACGTCAATGTGGCTGCCGTAGGCGATGGAGGAGAGGATGGCGATCTTATACATCGCGTCGAAGCCCTCCACGTCGGCGGTGGGATCGGCTTCGGCATAGCCGTGCGCCTGGGCGTCCTTCAGCACATCGGCGAAGTCGCGCCCCTCCTGCGACATGGCGGTGAGGATGAAATTCGTGGTGCCGTTGACGATACCCACCAGCCGCAGGATGCGGTCGCCGGCCAGGCTCTCTTTCAGCGGGCGGATGATGGGGATGCCCCCGCCCACCGCGCCTTCGAACATCAGGTCCACGTTCGCCTCGGTGGCGAGGTTCAGCAGTTCGGCGCCGTGTTTGGCGATGAGTTCCTTATTCGGGGTGACGACGGACTTGCGCCGGGTAAGCGCCCCGGCCACCGCGTCCTTCGCGTGTTTGATGCCGCCTACCGCCTCGATGACGATGTCAATCTCCGGATCATCGAGGATGTCGGCCACCCACGTCGTCTGCTGCTCAGGACGCAGGATATAGGCGCGCGGGCGCGACCAGTCTACGTCCATCACGCGTTTCACTACCACGCGCGAGCCGACGCGCTGGGCAATCCAGTCCGCGTTCGTCTCCAGCAACTGCACCGCCCCGACACCCACCGTGCCGAATCCGATGACGCCGACGTTGATTTGCTCTCGTGACATCTTCTTCTCCCTGCCCTGGTTATGGGCTTTATACATTGTAGAGTATCCCGTAACAAATGAAAACGGGGCAGACGCCTGGTCTGCCCCATCAGGTATGCCACAGACCCATTTTTCCGTTACAGCGGTTCGATAATCACCAGCGGCTGATCCACCTGCACCAGCTTTCCGTTGACGGCGGGGATGGCGATGACGCGGCCGGTGACATCGGAGGTGATTTCGTTGAAGACCTTCATCGCTTCCACGATGGCCACCGTCTGTCCGGTTTCCACCATGTCGCCTACTTCGACAAAGGCCGGCGCGTCGGGTGACGGGGTACGGTAGAACGTGCCCACCAGCGGCGAGGCGATGACGTGGCCGGATGGAGCGGGGGGTGCTTCCGGCGCGGCCGCGACTGACGGCGCCGTGACCCCAGGCATCGGCATGACGATGACGGCGCCCGTCTCCATGGCGGTCGCCCGCATGGAAAATTCCGGCTGGGTAATCGCCAGTTCGCGGATGCCGCGGTCGTGCATCAGCTTGAAGAGGCGCTGTAGCTCGATGAAGAGTTCTTCGTCCATACCGGTTCCGGTCTCTCCGCCTGTAAAAATCTGTCCAGCGATTATACCACACGGCGGGCCGGCGGTGTCAAACCGGAAGCGGGGGTGAAGAGCACGCCATGAAGGATCACGCGCGCGGGAGGCGAATGAAGCGACTGGTACTACGGGAGAGAAAACCATGTCTATTATTGACCACTTCGCGTTGACCGGGAAGACGGCGCTGGTGACGGGGGCGGCGGGGTTATACGGGCGGCAGATGGCGGAAGCGCTGGCGGAAGCGGGGGCGCGGGTGCTGGTGGCGTCGCGGAACCTGGACGCGCTGGCCGCCTGCGCGGACGAGATGCGGGAGCGCGGGTACGACGTGACGGCGCTCGCCTACGATCAAGCGGAGGAAGCCTCTATCCTCGCGCTGCGCGATGCCGCCGGCCCGGTGGACGTGCTGGTGAACAACGCCGTGCTGCGTCCGATGAAGGACGGCTACGTGGGCAGCGCCGAGAGCTTCGCCGCGAGCATGTGCGTCAACGCCACCGGCCTCTTCCTCATTACCCGCGCCTTCGGCGACTGCATGGCGGAGCGCGGCCACGGCTCCATCATCAACATCGGCTCCATTCAGGGGATGGTCGGGCCGGACCCTTTCATCTACCGCGACACGCCCATGCACGGCTGGTATCCCGACTACTTCTTTCACAAAGGCGGCATGATCAACTTCACCCGCTTCCTCGCCAGCTACTACGGCCGCTTCGGCGTGCGCGCCAACTGCGTCAGCCCCGGCGGCTTCTGGACGGAACGCATGCCCGAACCCTTCGTGCGCCAGTACAGCGAGCGCACGCTGCTGGGCCGGCTGGCCAACGACACCGATCTAAAAGGCATCATCGTCTTCCTCGCCTCGGAGGCCTCCGCCTACATCACCGGCACGAACATTCCGGTGGATGGGGGGTATACGGCGAAATAAATGCACTACACCTCCTTTCACGAATACAACCTTCCCCAACTCATGCTCGGTACCGTGCAGCTCGGGTTGCCGTACGGCATTGCCAATACCAGTGGGCAGCCGGATTATGGCCTGGCGAAGGAGATTCTCGCCTGCGCGTGGGCGGGCGGAGTGACGGCATTTGACACCGCGGCGATGTATGGCGAGAGCGAGGCGGTGCTGGGGCGGGCGTTCGCGGAGCTGGGCATCAGCGAGCAGGTGGTGGTGGCGACGAAGGTGCG
>JAKIYB010000325.1 GCA_022708765.1 Armatimonadota bacterium
CCGCCTCGCTCATCTCCGCGCCGATGTATGAGGAGTTCGCGCTACCCTACGAGCGGCGCGTCTGCGACGCGCTCCACGCCGCCGGCAGTCTGGTGAAGCTGCACATCTGCGGCGACACCCGCGCGTTGCTCCCGCTGATGGCCACCAGCGGCGCCGATCTCTACAACGTAGATCATCTCGTGCCGCTGGCCGATGCCCGTGACGTGTATACTGCAGCCGGCGCCGCCTATAAAGGTAACCTCGACCCGGTGGCCGACATCATGCAGGCAACCCCCGACACCTGCCGCGCCGCCGCCTTCCGCTGCCTGGACATCGCTCGCGGCACGAAATACCTGCTCAGCGCCGGCTGCGAAATCCCCGCCGAAACGCCGGACGCCGTCTTTGAGGCGTTTTGCGAAGCACCGGCCGCGTGGGCGGCGCGCAATCTTTGACAGGCCAGAACCAGCCCGGTAGAATGAGATATCCCCGACGCCAAGGAGATGCCCGTGTCCCTGCATGATGAACTCGCCAAACTCCGCGACCTGCAGAAGGTGGATACCCAGATCTATCAGCGCGAGCAGGCGCTGAAGGCGCTGGACAGCGGTGACGCGCTGAAGCAGGAAGCCATTGCCCTGCTGAAGCGCCATGATGCCGTGGAAGCCGCGCTGCGCAAAGCCGAGGGTACCCAGCGCGACCATGAACTGGCGCTGAAAAGCCTGGAAGAGAAGCGCAAAGCGGTGAACGACAAGCTCTACGGCGGCCGCATCACCAACCCGAAGGAACTGGGCGACCTGCAGAAGGACGAGGAGATGATCGCCCATCAGATTTCCACCCTGGAAGACGTGCTGCTGGAGGCGATGGACGCGGCAGAAACGGCCCGCGCGGAAGAAGCCGAGATCGGGAAGGCGCTGGCGCTGGCGAAACGCCGCTGGCAGGAGACGGTAGCCCACACGAAGGCGGAAACGGAGCGGCTGACGAAAGAAATCGCCGCGCTGAAGCCCGAGCGCGACCGACTCGCGGCGCTGGTGGACAAATCGCTGCTGCGCCGCTATGACGAAATCCGCCGGCACAGCCAGGGCATCGGCCTCGCCATCACTGACTCCGGCATCTGCTCCGCCTGCCATATCACCCTCAATCGCGAAATCATGGACCGCATGGTGGAGGGCTTTGAAGTGGTGCTGTGCGAGAATTGCGGGCGAATATTGTCGCCGAGTTTGTAATTTACCCGTGATGCCTCTGCTCAGTAATTCGGTGATCCCGATGCAATCGGGACGGAGCGGAACGGACGAGTAAAGGCTGGCTGTCACCGAATTACCCCGCAACGTTCTGCCCAGCCTCGTGCAGCGGAGCGGAACGGACGAATAAAGGCTGGCTGTCACCGAATTATCTTTGCGGTTATCTGACTTGTCGGCAATGCCACGGCGGGACATTCCCGACAAGATGCATAGCGATAAGAAACTATCTTAAAACGGATCGTAGTCGGATCGCGGAGGATTTTTCGTGGCTGGCAAGGCGGCTGTCCGAAAAGTGTATGAGGTCATACATGCTCGGATAGCCAACGCCGCCAGACGCGGAAAAGACCCGCGAGACGACTGCGAGGCGTTTTGAGATAGTTTCTAAGTAGTGAATAGATGATGTTGCGGGAGACGTTATCACAGCATGACGCGACGTGTATACGCCATTCAAACAATCGTCCTCATCGTCTTACTGCTCGGGCATTTCATTGTCTGGGCGGCGTATCCGCGCGCGTGGGCCCATTACTACCAGGAGCTCGCTTTTCTCAAGGTGATGGCGCCGCCGGTGTTGATGAGCATCGGCTGGTTCGCGCTGCTCGGGGTGCTGCGAAAGAAGGGGTGCCGCGAGACGTTCATTGTGCCGGTGGCAGCGCTCCTCGCCGGATTTGGCATCCTCTTCCTGCTGCGGTTGGCCGGTGGATCATACATGCAGTATGTCACCGAGATCAGCCCACATTGGCGCGAAGTCTTCGCGGACAAAGCCGCTGATATTTTCGCCGCCTACGGCAAGCAGGTCATCTTCTTTTTCGTCGGGTTGGCGGCGCTGCTGGCCATGTTGCTTGTGCGCTGGGACGTGCAGGCGCTCACCCGTTATAAGTATCTGGTAGGCAGCGGCGCGGTGCTGCTGCTGCTCGTGACTACCCTGTTCGGCAAAGAGACCGGCGGCCAGCAGATCGCGTTGAACATGGGATTCTTTACCTTCCAACCGCACGAGCCAGTGAAGCTGCTCATTGTCATCTTCATGGCGGCCTACCTGGTGGAGAAACGGGATCTGCTGGTACTGGCCGCGGCGCGGGCGCGGTTCCTCTCGGTGATGGACCTGCGCTACCTGGGGCCGATGGTCGCCCTCTGGCTGCTGGTGATGGCCATTGTCTTCAAGCATAAAGACCTGGGCGCGGCGCTGCTGCTTTTCGGCATCTTCCTCGGCATGCTCTACCTGGGCACCGGGCGGAAGACATACGTCGCTCTCGGCCTGGGCATGTTTCTCCTTGGCATCTTCGCCGCGTATTCTCTCGTTTCGCGCGTGCAGACGCGCGTCGCCATCTGGCTCGATCCCTGGCAGGAACGTTACATCAATGACCAGGGGTATCAGATCGCGCAGTCGCTGATGGCGCTGGGCAACGGAAAGCTCATCGGGGCGGGATTGGCCGGCGGCTACCCGGAAATCATCCCGGCGATCCATACCGATATGATTTACGCCGCCATCAGCGAGGACTTCGGGCTGGTGGGCGCCGTCATGATTTTCGCCTGCTTCCTGCTGCTTATCGAGCGCATCTTCGCCGTCGGCCTGCGCGCGCGCGACGCGTTCGGCGGGCTGCTGATCGCCGGGTTGGGGGTCTCACTGGCGCTGCAGACATTGGTCATCATCGGCGGCGTGGTGAAGGCCATCCCGCTTACCGGCGTCACGCTGCCGTTCATCAGCTATGGTGGCACCAGCGTGGTCATCAATTTCGTC
The DNA here is from genome assembly GCA_022708765.1 of Armatimonadota bacterium. GTDB lineage: Bacteria > Armatimonadota > Hebobacteria > CAIYQO01 > CAIYQO01 > JAKIYB01. The sequence goes on from JAKIYB010000325.1 coordinate 2,950, forward strand.
ATTCTCGGCCTCGTGCTCAAAGTCGCCGCGCAATCGCACGAGGCGGCGCCGGCAACCTGACGACATGTGAACGGGGCGCGGTTGCCCGCGCCCCGTCCCGCGTCCTTGCCGCGTCCCTGCCGCGTCCCTGTCCCTTTACTTTCGCGGTTCAAAGGTGGCGCAATCGGCATGCTGCAGGTGATGCGTCACCGTGATGCCCGCCGCCTGGCAGGTCAGATCCGCGTTATACTCGCACTGGTCCACATGGCAAGCCCCGACCATGGCGGTATCGGACCGCATGATATGCTGCCCCTTCGGAATGAAGGTGTCACAGTTTGGGTGCTCGCCGCCTACGTTGATGGCCGGGGCGTGGCACATCATCTGGCGGTTGTAAAAACACTCCTCCACGTCGCATTTGTTCACCGGTGGCAGTTGTTCCATGGTTTGCCCTCCCGCAAGTAGCATAGCGGAAAGCGTGAAGGGTGTGCCGCTGAAATCCGACAAAGAGGGCGAGTTTGTACGGTTCCTGCCCGGTCAGGCGTCTTCCGTTTCCGGGGAGGCCGGGGCGTGCTCGGTGGCGTGAATCTGCCGGCGCTGAGCGCGGGTAGCGAGCAGGTAAATGGCGTAGACAATGCCGACGAGCGCGATAGTGCTCCAGGTGAGTTTGTGGAAAGCAGCCTCGTAGGCTGCCTCATTGGTAAGATGACCATGCTGAGACAGCACGGTCTGCATGTCGTTGGCCATCGCCAGGCCGAAGGCGGTGAGCACAGTGCACCAGAGGAATGAGCCGGCGATGGTCATGATGGAGAAGGTGCGAAAACGCATGCCGCACAGCCCCGCCGGAATGGAGATGAGATGGCGCACCACCGGCAGCAGGCGGGCGAGGAAGATGCCGCCTGCGCCGTACTGCGCTACCCAGCGCTCGGCCAGCAGCAGCTTGTGTTGGGGCAACAGGAAATACTTGCCGAATTTGAAGAGAAAGGGACGGCCAAGCCACCGCGCGAGGAAATACATCAGGCAGGAGCCGAGGTAGGAGCCGAGCGTGCCCGCCAGCACCACCATCGCCGCCATGAAGGCGCCGCCGCCGCGCTCGTGATACTCCAGATAGGCCGCCGGCGGCACCACTAGTTCGCTTGGCAGCGGGAAGACGGTGCTCTCAATCGCCATGAACAGCACCACGCCGCCCAGCCCGAACTGCTTCAGGAGGTCAATGTACCAACTGATGATGCCCTGCATGAATTCGTGCATAAATACGTCCGCTGCCTGCTCATGCTCGTATTACTCGACCACGGTAAATTTGCGACAGTGCATGCCGCATTCACCCACTTCCCCACTCCCGGGATTGGGAGAGGGGAAATGGGGTGAGGGTGCGCGTGAGCGCGCGACACCTTGACGGCAACCTGATGTGGTCCAGTTATACTCGTCCTCGATACCTTATCCTGCCCCTCTCCACGGGGAGAGGGGGGCAGGGGGTGAGGGGGAGAACGCTATGCCTTCACCCGCGCGCGATAATCCGGCACCGCCACGATGCGACCGGTGCGGGTGGATTCCTCGGCGGCGAAGATAGTAGCCACCGCGCTGGCGCCGTCATAGATGCTCGGACAGGGATCGCCCATGCCGCGAATGGCCACAGCCCAGGTCCGCACGTTCGTCGTCGAATGGTCCTTGCCCGCCGGGAAATCTTTCTCCTCGATGCGCACTTTGTGCTCCGGCTTGCCTTGCGGGCTGCGTTCCTGAAAGTAGACTTCCGTCGGGAACTCGTAGATATACAGGTTCCCCTTAGTGCCGTAGATAAACTTGTAGTGGTGATAGGCGGTGACGTGATAGGCGTTCAGCGTGCAGACGATGCCGTTTCGCAGGCGCAGGATGGTCACCGTGGCGTCGCTGGTCTCCGTGCCGTGGTTCACGTCGTAGCGCATGAAGGATGCCACCTCCGCCACCGGACCAAACATCGGCTCTACCCACGCCAGGTCATGTATGCCGCACTGGAAGAGCATCCCGCCGGGATTCTTGGCCGGGTCGGCCCGCCACTCGTCCGGTTTCATCAGCATCCCGCCGTTGTGAGCCGTAGTCTCCTCCACCGCGACCACAGTGCCCAGCTCGCCGGCGTCAATCAGCCGCTTGATGGTGCGGGAAACCGCGGACGCGCTGTGGTCGGCATGACCGACGCCGATGACTACGCCGGTGCGCTCGCGACAGGCGAGCAGGGCGTGGAGTTCCGCGGGGGTGGAGCAGAGCGGTTTCTCCACGAAGACGTGCAGGCCGCGCTCGGCGGCGGCCAGGACCTGCTCGGCGTGGTACTTGGCCCCGGTGGAGATGACGACGCCCTCCAGGCCGGGGAAGTCCAGGAGTTCCTCGTAGCTGCCGCAAGGCGTGGCGCCTTCCTCGGCAGCGGCCTGCGCCAGATGCTCGGGGACGTAGTCGTATAAGGCGAGGAGATCAAAAAGACCGGTCTCTCGCATAGTATGCCGCCGGTGGGCGCCGAAACGGGCCACCCCGGCTTGACCGACCTTGAGTTGGGGCAGGGATTCCATAGATCACTCCTGGAACAGACATAACGCGGGCCTCTCGCCCGCGCCATGTGTGCGAATCGAGCACCGGCGAGACGCCGGTGCCCCGCGCCTGGGGATTGCCTCTACGCTGTGTGTTCCCCTAACCTCTCCACCTGCTGCGCCAG
>JAKIYB010000326.1 GCA_022708765.1 Armatimonadota bacterium
TGCCGACATTCAGGTCCCACTTCACCCACACTTTCGGCCCGGTGACGGTGACGCCGGTGGGGAACTCCCCGCCGGTATTGGTCACCCTGAGGAAATCCACGGACATACCGGGGTAATACAAGGTGCGCAGGGTATCCGGCTGTGCGGGCACATACCGGTTGGGCACGCTGCGCGCCCCTGTCCGCGTGGGCGCGCCCAGCGCGGCGATGAGCTCTTGTTCCGTCTTGGGTATCGGTGGCACCAGCGCATCGTAAATCAGCAGGTCAACGCGCTCGGAGATGGATTCAGCCAGCGGGATGGGTTTCGCGGCGGCCGGAGCCGGCTTCGGCGCCGGGGCAGGGGCGGGCGCCGGCGGCGGCGGCGCGGCCTGGCGCGCGCGAAGATACTCGGAGATGGTAAGCCCGGCGCCGACCAGCAGAAGCGGCGCCAGCAGCAACCAGAGACCCCGATTCGGGGGATGGGCACGGTGCTCGGTGGGCATGGTCATCGGCTTCCTCCATCGCGACGATGAATACCGTCAGATTCCACTAGTATGCATTATACTGCTTTTCCCGTCGGACATGTAAATACCGGCCAGGAACCGGTCGTGGAGGGGGCGCTTGTCAGCCCACGCCGGGGCTGGTATGCTTATGCAGAGCCGCGCATGCGGTTCGCGCACGTCCATGATTCATTTCATCCTCCTCATCGTCGTGCTGGTATATCATCTCCTCCTCGCGGGGGTGCTGCTGGCGGCGCGGCGTCGTGGGCCGGGTACAGGATTCGCCGGGACAGCGCTGGCCATCGTCGCGCTCATTGCCGGGCAACTCCTCACCTTCCCCTTCGACTGGCACACCGATATCAACCGCGCCTTGCCCCCGGACGCGGGATGGTTTTCCCTGTTGCAGTGGGCTGTTCTCGTCGCGCTGCTGCTCTTCCTCTGCCTGGTGCCCTCGCGCGACCGGCGCATCCTGCCGGCGATCATCGCGCTCATCCTCCTCGGCCTGGCCGGGGTCGCCTTCGCCGCGCTGGCGCCCGCCCAGCGCGGTATCCCCTTTCCGGGCACCACCTCGGAGTATTCGTATCGGTATCACCCGTTCTTCTTTGGCTGGCTGCTCACGGCGTGGGCGGTGGCGCTGGCGCGCGCGGGCATCCTGTGGGCGCGCGCGCGGGGTACAGGCCGCGCAAGGCAGGCTTTTTTATTCCTTTTCACCGTCCAACTCATTCTGCCGCTGCTTATCGCGCCGCTGCACCGTGAAACGGGAACGCCGTACCAGGTGATGCGCTGGACCACGCTGTTGGTGCTGGTGTTAACCAGCACCTTTGCCGCCTGCGCCTTCATGGCGGACGCCGCGCCCACGCCGCGCCGGCGGCTGTTCCACACGGCGCTGCCCGCCACCGCGGCGATCACCATCCTGGGCATTTTCTTCTATACCGTCACCTCGATGCTGGTAACCCCCCTCATCTATCTCTGGCACCTTGATCCACGCCTCGCCTACTTTCTCACCGCCATCGTGACGGCGGCGGCTTTCCAGCCGCTGCGGCAACTCGTGCGGGGCACGATTGATCGCATGTTCCTCCGCGCCGATTTCGCGCCGGCGGTGGCGCTGCGAACACTTGGCGAGCGGTTGCTGGCGGCGCGGGGGCGCGACGCCCGCGCGGCAGCGCTGGTCAATACCTTGCGCGAGGCGCTGCCGACGCGCGCCACCGCCCTTTACCTGGCGGATGGGCAAGCCCAACGGCTGGTCGCGGGTGACGCGGATGCCCTGCCTATGCTGGAGGGGAATGATGCGCTGGTGGCGTACGCGCGCGGTCACCGGCGCCCCTTCACCGCGGAGGATTTTTCCGAGCGGGATTTCCTCTGGCCGGTGGCGATACGCCTGGGCGCGCTGGGGGGAGTGGTCGCGCTGCCACTGCCGGCATCAGATGGCCTGTGCGGGCTGTTGCTGCTCGGTGAACAACTCTCCGGCGATCCGTATACCGCGCGCGAGATGGAGTTTCTCGCGACCGCCGCGGTGATGGCCGGCCTGGCGCTGCGCGAGGACGCCGCGTGCCCGCTCCCGGTATAAGCCTCAACGGGGAAGGGCGTCGCGGAAGCGCGGCAGGCGATGGAAGGTGACGCGGTTGGCGTCGTGAAAGTTGTGCGCGCCGTCGTAGGCGGTGCGCACCAGATAGAGCAGATCGTCGCCGTCGAAATGCCAGTCCGGATACTGGAAGCCGACATTCCGCAGGGAATCCTCCGGTGACAGCGGTGCATCATCTTCGAGCAGCACACGGCACTGGCGCCACATGCGCAGGTCGGCGGAGGCGTAGAGCGCGAGCACGTTGCGCTGATAGACGACGCCGGGGGCGAGGGTGGGATTGGCCAGTGCCACGTACCACCCGCTGACGGGATCACGACGGATGACGAACTTCGTCATCCCGCCGGGAAAATCGAGAAAGCCGGTTGCCGGATCAAAGCTGAGGCGCCGGCCGTCCTCTTCCACCATCACCGCGGCGGCAATATTCACCGCCGGCTCGGAATTCACGCGCAGGATGTTCAGCAACGCGCCGCCGGGCGCCACGACCAGGTTCCCCTCCAACCAGCCGGGGTTCAGCCAATCAGCGGGCGCCCAGTCGGGGTCGAAAGCAAGCGTGTTGCTCATCGTCCAGTTAGCGGCGTCCAACAGATCGGCATCCTCCGGCGCGGAGACGACGCCGGCGCGAAAGCCGCGCCCCCAGACGCAGGGGGCGCAGTCCTCGAATGCGCGGTACAGCCGCCCTTCATGCACCAGGACGGGCATGGGGGCGCAGTGGTAGTTCGGCGGCGTCTGGCGGGAACCGCCGGGGAAGAGCAATCCGCCGCGCGCATCGTCGGGGTGCGTCCAGGTGAAACCGCCGTCGTCGCTGCGCCGGATGACAATGGAGCCGTATTGCTGTGACGTACCGAGCAGATAGGCGGCGCCCCGATGCGTGAACAGCGTGCTCCAGAACGCATTGGCGATGTGCGTGACAGGGCGCCACGTCGCGCCGTCATCATCCGAGCGGTACACGCTCGTCAGGTGCTCCTCATCTTCGTGGTTGCGCGGGCAACCCGGACCGAAGTAATCGTGCGCGGCGAGCAGCGCGCCGTCGGACAGGCGCGCGAAGGTGGGACTGCCCAGGTAGGTCCGCGTGCGCGGATCCTGATAGTGAAGCTCGGTGAACCGCATGGTCCTCAAACCAAACGGGGCGCCGAAGCGCCCCGTTCCTTTCCTCGCGCGTGCTGCTCGTTCCCTTACTCTTCGTCCGCGCCGGCATCCTTCGTCGGGAACCTGCTCAGCACATCGCCGAAGAGGTCACCGAGGGTGGGGGTGGCGCTGGAAGATGTCGCCCGCTGCTGGTAGGCGCGCACTTCGGCGCGTTCTTTGTCGAACTCGGCCTTGCGAATGCTTAACGTCACGCGACGGTCATGGTAGTGCAGCTCGGTAATTTTCGCGGTGACGGTCTGCCCGGGCTCCAGCGGCGCCACCGGCGTGCCGTCGTCGCCGCGGCGGCGCGAGGACATCTCGCGTTCGGGGATGATGCCGTCAATGCCGGGCAGCACGCGCACGACGGCGCCCAACTCGGCGAGACGAAGCACCTCGACCTCGACCAGCGTGCCTTCCCGCAATTCGCGGCGCGCCGTTTGCCAGGGGTCTTCCCGCAGTTGCTTCAAGCCCAGCGAGATGCGCTCGCTCTCCGGTTCGATGCGCAGCACCTTCACCTGAATCTTGTCGCCGACCTGCACCACGTCTTCCGGATGTTTCACCGTGTCCCACGCCATATCGGAGATATGCAGCAGGCCGTCCACGCCGCCGATATCCACGAAAGCGCCGAAATCGGTAAGGCGGCGCACGACGCCTTCCAGCACCTGGCCGCGCTCCAGCGACGCCAGCGTTTTGGCGCGGCGGGCGGCGCGCTTTTCCTCCACCGCCTGGCGATGTGAGAGCACCACGCGGCCGGTTTCCCGGTTGGCTTCCACCACCTTCACTTCCAGCGAGGCGCCGACATAGCGCTCCAGATGACCCAGGTGGCGCGTGGCGATTTCCGACTTCGGGATAAAGGCGCGGACGCCCAGATCCACCACCAGCCCGCCTTTTGAGGCGTCCACCACCAGCACGCGCAGGTTTGACCGCTGCTCTTGCATGGCGGCCAGCATGTCCCACACGTTGTTGTAGTCGGTGGTCTGCTGTACGGCGGTCTCGGCGACAACCTCGCCGTCGGCAACCTCCGCCTCTTCCACACCGATGATTTCGTCGTCTACTTCCATCTCAGTACTCGACATGAATGCCCTCGGAATCGAAAAATGCATGTCGCGGAGCGGCAGAGCGCCGATCCGCTATCTATTAGTCTACCATATTCTTTCGCGCGGGGGGAATAGCTGTAAAAAAGTCCGCTCAACTTTCTTTCGCGTGTCGCAGCCACGCCACCAGCCGGTCCGTCTCGCGGAAATCTCCGATGACGGCATGCGCGCCGGCTTCCGCCAGTTTGCCCACTTTCGCCGGATTCATACCCTGGCGCGCGACTTCATCCGAGGCGACCCCGAGGGCGATAGCGCCCACCTCGCGCGCGAGGGCGATTTCCACGCGGCCGTCGCCGATCACCGCTACCTCGGGGCCGCGCAGGCCGGCCTCCACGGTGAGCCGCCGCAACACCGCTTCTTTCGAGCAGTTCATCGCCTCCGGTGGCGCGCCGGCCACTTCGACGAAGTAATCATTGAGGCCGAGAATACCTACCTCGCGCACCACGTCCGGGTGGTCAGTGCCGGAGGCCACATACATCGCGATGCCCGCCGCGCGCAGCGCGTCAAGGAAGGCGAGGCTGCCGGCGATCATGAACGCCTCGCGCGGGGAGGCGCCCGCCGTCACCCGCGCCGCGCGCGCCTCCACGGGCGCTTTCAGCCGGCGCAGGTATTCCGCCTTGTACCACCAGGCATCACGCGTCTCGGGGTTGAGCCCGTAGCGCGCCACCGTCTCCGCCAGCCACGCCATCTGATGAATCGTCTGAATGCCCGTGGAGCGGTCAATGTATGCCGCCACCTCCTCGCGCAGCGCCTCGGTGGGCGCCGTCGGTCCGGCAATCATCTCCACCATCATCGGCGCCATAATCGCCGGCCACCCCTCGCGCAGCGTACTGATGGTGCCATCGAAGTCAAAGAGCACCGCGCGCAGTGGCGGGCGCTCCTCGGGGAGGGGGGTGAGGGTGAGGAAGGTGGTGTCAGGTGAAAAAGTCAGAGACATGACATCATCATTCAGCATGGTTTGGCGGATTTCCTCTCTGCAGTAGGGATAGCAGCGAGTCTGGAAGCCGATGCGAATCGCGCCCGGCTCATTATGCCTGCACCCTGGGCGCGACTCTTGTTGGCTTCCAGACTCGCTGCTGTTATTCGGGACCGTGCAGATTGATAATCTCTTCCGGGGTAGCGGTTCCGGTCATGCCGATTTTCTTCACCACCACGCCGGCGGCGAGGTTGGCGAGAGCGGCGGCGTCCGGGCCGGGGATGCCGCCGGCGAGGGCGGCGGTCAGGGCGGCGCCGAAAGCATCGCCGGCGCCGACGGTGTCTACGGGCGGCACGGCGGGCACGGCGGGGACGGCGGTGGCGGTGTCGCCTTCCACCCACA
>JAKIYB010000327.1 GCA_022708765.1 Armatimonadota bacterium
GCTCGTCACTCATGAGGGGCTGGTCATCTCGCTGCTTGACGGCGTCGCCAACGCGCTGCCGACCGCGCCGAAACTGCCGAAAGGCCACTGGTCGCAGTTCCAGGCGGATGCCACCCATCCCGGCGCGCTCAACGCGGCATCGCACGGCTTCACCGCGCCTACCGACGGCATGACCGGCGGCGAATACACCGGCCGCAAGTTGCGCTGGGTCGCGCCCACCGGCGGAAACGTGCGCGCGTCCGCCGCGGTGACGCGCATCAGCGAGCGCGATCGCACCGCCGTGCTGCATGACGCGATTACCGCGCCGCCCGCCGGCTCGCTCGCGAGCACGACGATTACCGTGGATGACGCTTCCGCGTTCCACGTCGGCGACCCGGTGATCATCGGCGACGACTATCTCGGTCCCATCGCTTCCATCACCCGCACCCTCGCCGATCCGCTGGCACCGGATACCCTCGTCGTCACGAATGGCCCGCGGGAGGGGCACAACGCGGGCGATCTCGTGCGTGTGAGTCATTATCGCCGGGATGTGGTTGACGGCGGCGACACGCACTACTACGGGTCGCCGCAGGTAGGCGTCAGCAAGGATGCCGCGCAGGGCACGCTCTGGTATGACAATTCGCCGGTGTATAATCCGCGCGGGCTGGTCTTCTCGCTGCGCGGGGTGCTCGTTCCCCGCTTTACGGAGGATGACGGCACGTTGCTGACATCTTTCGCGGCGGCCACCGGCGGCCAGGAAGTGCGCTTCGGATTCTTCGAGAATGACACCGTCAACGTGATGAACCCGACCAGCGCCACTGAACTGGACAACCCGACGTATCTGTATATCTATCTCACTGACGATGGGCATATCGGCGTCCGCCGCAAGGTGACACCCGGCGGCGATGCACAGGCGCTGGATGCCGTGATCCCCGGCGCGGGAACGTATGCGCTGGCAAACGGCATCGAGGTGGTGCTGGCGCTGCGGCCCACCGGCACGAACGCCGCGAGAGCGACGGCGTACTACCGGCTGGCGGATGCCAACGGCAAATTCCCCGACGACTTTTCCGGCTTCACCGCTATTGGCTCGTATAACCTGCCCTCCGGCTTGCAGGTGGTCAACGCCACCCCGCCGCCGGCCTTCCTCTACGAGGATCTGCTGCTGCCGGTGGCGCCGTCGGGCCTGTATCCCTTCCTGCGCGGTTTCGACAATAACGCCGTTCGGCCCGGCTTTGACGTGACGGTGAAGGACACGCAGATTCTCATCGGTTACGACCCGATCGCCGACACCGACGTTGTCGGTCCGGGCAGCAGCTACATTCAGGTCGGGTTCCCCGAGCGCTTCCTGTCCGGCGACCGGGTGGAGATTTTCCATCCGTCGAATCCTGACCTGTATGAGACCTTCACCGTCGGCGGCGTCACCAGCTCATACATCACGCTGGCGGCAGCCCTGAAAAACAGTTATCCGCCCGGCTCGCTGCTGCGCGCGGGACGCCCGGGCGCGTGGGCGGCCTTCACCGGCTCAGACGATGGCTACCTGCGCGCGTTGGACCCGGAGACGGGCACGGCGATCTGGACGACGAACGCCAACAGCTACCTGGGCGCGGTGCGCGGCACGCCGGCGGTGGATGAAGGGCATGCGCGCGTCTACGCCACCGGCGCCGGCGGGCGGCTCTTCGCCTTCGCGCAGAACGGGCAGTGGCTGTGGTCCTATCCCAGCGTGATGGCACCGGCTCTCGGCCCCATTGCCACCGCGCCGGTGCTCGACGATGAAGGCAACATCTACTTCGGCACCGAGGGCGGCTACATTTATAAGGTGACGCCCGATGGAGAACTCGCGACCAGTTCCGCCGATCCGCTGAAGACCACCAGTTATCCGGTGGCGCCGGACGCCGCGCTTTCGCCCATCGTCGGCGGGCTGGCGCTGTATCGCGCCGTCGCTGGCGCCGACCCGGCGGGGTTGCGCGTTATCGTGCCCACCCGCGCCGGCAAGGTCTATATCCTCGACGGCAACCTGGATAAAAAGCTCGTCTATCCCGATGACATAGCCGACCCCGACCCGGTGGTGGGCCTCATCAGCGCCTCACCGGTGGTGGGCGCGGACGGCACCATCTACATCGGCGACCTTAACGGTAAGGTCCACGCCTTCTACGAAGACGCCATGGGCGCGCTGAAGAGCCGCTGGCAGGTTTCCGCCGCCGACACCACGCCGATTCAGTTCACCACCGAAGGCCCGGTTGCCGCCGCCGCCGCGACGGCGGACGGCGTGCTCTACCTGGCCGACGGCGCGGTGACCGCCGATCCGCTGCTCGGCAAGCGGTTGTATGCCGTGGCCGGCAATTATGCCGCCGATCACGCCGCCGCGCTGAAGAGCAAGCAGCTTGACGGCGCGGCCGGCGGCGCGCTGACGCTGGACGCCATCGGCAACCTGCTGGTGACTACCGAGGCGGCATCCGTATATTGTTTTGCGCCGCTTGTCGGCGACGATGACCCGTTATGGCAATGGAATACGGTGACGACCGGTTTGATGCCGAAGGCGATGCCGCTGCGCACCGCTCCGGCACCCTGGCTGGGCAACCTGGTGATTGTCGGCGGGGACGACGGCAATATCTACGGCATCGGCCCGCGCGGCGAGGCCGCGCCGGCGAATCCGGCGTTGAGCGTCGGCACGCCGGGCGGTCCCTGGCCGCTGGCGCATCGCGACCCGCGCCGCACCGGCGCGGACGCCGAGCGCCACGCATCTGAACCGGGGCCGAAGGAACCGAGCCTGCGCTGGTACGCGAATCCGGGCGGCCGCCTCTCCGCCGCCCCGGTGGTGACCGACCGCACCCCGGACAAATCCACCGGCGTGGTGCAGGGCACGCAGGATGGGAAAGTCATCGTCTATGATGCGTCCACCGGCGAAGCCCGCTGGACCGCCGCGCTGGACGGGGAGGGTCCGGTGCGCGGCGCCGCCGCCGTGCATACGGACGGCAGCGTCGCCGTCGGCGCCCTTGATGGCCGCGCTTACCTCTTTAACCTTGACGGCACTCCGCGCTGGAATACGTTGACGGCGAACGGCAAGCTGTATGGCGGCTTCCACGCGCCCATCCGCGCCGCCAATGGCCGCGTGGCCATTGCCACCGCCGACCGGCTGGATATTACCGGCACTTACGCCGCGCCCACCGGCAATCCGAATGGCGCCGCCGCGCTGCTGGCCGTGCTGACCGATGGTGACCCGGTGACCGAGGTGACCGGCGGCGGCGGACTGGAGATCGAATATGACCTGGGCCGGTTGGCCACCGTCTCCCGCGTGCGCATCCGCACCGCGAACGGCGGCGAACTCTACTTCTTCCGCAGTGGCGCCTGGTCGCTTTACGGTTCCTTCAACGAAGAAGCCGCTCCGCGCTACATCACCGTGGAAGCCAACCGCGCCGCCAGCAAGGTGCGCTGGACGAATCGCTCTGCTGCCGGCGTGGCAGTGCAGGCCTTCGAAGTCTTTACTACAGATGGGCCGAAGCTCACCGCGCTCGATACGCTGGTGGACGGCGTGCCCGGCGTCATCCCCTCGAACGGCGCCACGACGGAGCTGAAACCGAACGCCGTCACGACGATTTTCGTCCAGCGCGTGAAATTCACCACGCGCTCGAAAGGCGAACTGCACGTCATCGGTCCCGATGACGCCGACGTGACGGTGGCAAAATACACGCTGCAGGTTGCGCCGCAGACCTACGAGGTGTCGCTGAACCGCATGGTGAAGGCCGTGCGCTGGGTGCGCGATCCCGCCGATACCAATACCCTCGATCTCTTCGAGCTCTACGGCGCGGGCGGCGGACACGTCTATCTTTTCGACGAGACCACTGGCACTATGGTGGCGGAATATCCGGACCTGGTGGCGAACCCCGCCACCCCCGAGCTTGGGCCGGTAACGGCGGCGATGGCTTCCGACGGTGACACTCTCTTCCTGGCTACCGCGAACGCCGAGGCGCTGGCGTTGAAACTCACCGACCTGTCGGAAGTCTGGCGCAAGCCACTCACCGGCCAGGGGATGGCGCCGGTGACCATCGCCGAAACCGGCGGCGGCAATGCCGAGGTGGTCTTCGTCACCACTGACGGCACGGTGCGCACGTTGGATACGCTGGGCAACCCCATCTTCGCGGATGCCTGGCGCATCCCCGGCGCGACGTCTAACGCGCCGGCCACCACCACCGAACTCTCCGGCAATAAGCGCTGGGCATACCTGATCAATGACCGCGGGCAGATTTACCGCATCAATCTTAACGCTGCGCCCGCTCCCGACGGCTCCGGCGCGATGGCGCTGGGCGAGTTGCCCACCGGCGTGCAGTCTTCGCCGGTGCTCGACTCCACCGGCCTGCTGTATGTCGGCACCGAGATGGGCGCGCTCTACTGTCTGGATACGAACAATGTTTACGTGCGGCGCTATGTGCTGGGTGTGCCGGAGTATGCCATCGGCATCCGCTGGACATATTTCCCGGATCGCTCGTCGCTTACCACCGCGCTCTTCGAGGACGCCGCGCCGGGCAGCTACGCGCTGCGCGTGAACTCCGTCGCCGGTTTCCGCATCGGCGACGCCGTGCAGATCACTCGTCCGGACGGCAGCCTGCCGCAGAGTCTGGGCCGCATTACCGATATCAACGAGCCGCGCAATCGTACCGCCTTCGCGGGCGTCAGCGGCATGGCAAAGAACGCCGCCAATGACACCATTCTCGACTTCACCGACGGCGCCACTGTGGCCGCCGTCTGGCCGGAAGGCGTTGTGGTGGGCGGCGTCTGCTACCGCGCCAGCGATCCGGATGTAAAATATTACGTGACGGCGGTGAATAAGCCGGGGCGGACGATCACTCTGCTTACCTCGGTGGCGTCTGCCAGCATCGTGGAGCCGGTAGAGTGGGTCTTCACCACGACCCAGGCGCCGGATTCCTGGACGCTGCAGCTTCGCACGGTGGACCTGGACGGTGATACCTTCTCCGAGATCGCGGTAGGTGACGACATCTCCGTGATGCCCTGGTACGACGCGACGCTGCGCGCCGCGCCGACGCTGCGACGGCTGGGCAAGGTCACGAAAGTGGACCTGACCACCCATACCATCACGCTGGACAAGCCGATCACCCTCCTCGGCGTGACCGCCGAAGCGACGAACACCGCCTCCAGCAAGGTGCTCACCACCCGCCTGACCGGCAAAGCGACGAACGCCGCCGCGAGCAATACGCTGAATTTCATCCCGCTGCCCGTCGGCGTGGCTGCCGGGCAAACCTGTTACCTGGTGGATGATCCGGCCACCGTCTACACCGTGCAGGCGGTGAATGCCGCGACGCATGTGGTAACGCTCACCGCGCCCGTGCCGGCCGCGCACCTCACCGAACCGGGCGTCTGGGCTTTTGACGCGCTGCCGCCGGGCGTGGCCGTCGGGCAGAAGTGCTACATCACCGAGGAGCCGGACACCGTCTATACGGTGGAAAGCGTCGGTCCCGGCGCCACCATCACGCTCACCGCGCCGATGCCGGTAGCCCATCCGCTGCATGTGGAGTGGACCTTCGAGACGGCGACGCGCGCGATTCCCGGCGGCTCGCAGGTCTTCATCGGCTCCGTCTACGGCATCCTCTACGTCTCCACG
>JAKIYB010000328.1:0-5336 GCA_022708765.1 Armatimonadota bacterium
GCGGATGGAACTGATCTCTTTGATCTGGGCTTGGATGTCCGGATTCTCCATGCATGGTCTCCTTTCGAGAGATGAGCGTACCGTGCTGCGATGACGGCGAAGGACTGCCGAATCGCGGTATGAGAGCTCGGAAAACGAAAGCCGCCCAGGGCGTCTGAATATATCAGATTATCACCTAACAAGGCGAATGACGGATAAATGACTGATAAAATGGAGTAAAGCCTGGCGAAAGGTGGGTATAATTAACCCCCTTATTGTTTATTGCCTTATAATTTACACCGTGATTTCCCGATTGTAAAGCCCTACAGTGCAGAGAAACGGGAAGTTGTGATTTTGATGCTTGACGGGATAGTGTAGTCTCCACGTGCGAGCCCTCAACTGGACAACTATACAAGCACGGCGTCCCACCGTGCGCCTGAATTAGTCCGCGTGAAATGCGCAAGCCAAGACCACTGTGATTATCGCCGGGAGCGCGAGGCGTGCGGCATGATGGCTTGACACCATACCCCCCCTTTCGCTACGGTAGCACCAACGGAGGCGCTAGCATGGGGAAGACGCTGCAGGTGTCGTGTGTCCAGTTGCACTGGGCGAAGTCGCTGGAGTATAACCTGGCGCGGGTGGGGGAGTATATCGGACGCGCGGCGGAAGCCGGGAGCCGGGTGGTGCTCTTCCCGGAGACGACGCTTACGGGGTATTACTTCCCGTACGTTCTTACGCTTACGCCGACGGCTGTGCGGGCGGCGCTAGAGGAAACCTGCCGGTTGACGAAGGAGGCGGGCATCTGGTGTCTTGTTGGCAGCCTGCGCACGACGGCGGACCGCTACCTGAACCTGATGCACGTCATCGCGCCTGACGGCGAGATTATCTACGAATACGCCAAGGTACACATGGCCGGACGCGATGAGCAGCAATATTGTCGCGGCGGCAACAAGCTGGCGCTCTTCGAGATTGACGGCATCCTCTGTACGCTGGTCATCTGCCGGGATGGCCGCCACCCGGAGCTTTATCGCCTGCCGGCCATGGCGGGGGCGCAAATCCTCTTTCACCCCTCCTGCAGTTCCGATGAGATTGAGGCGGTGACGTGGAAGCGCGTGTCAGGCCGCGCCCAGCAGCCAGTGGGGCCGAACTGTAAAATTTTCCACTGCGTGGCGAATACGGTAGGGCAATCTCCAGACGGCCAGCAAACATCTAGCGGCATGTCCTTCATCCGCGAGCCCAACGGCATCCCGCTGGCGGAGGCCGGCTGCTACCAGGAAGAGATGATCACCGCCGTCCTTGATCTCGACCGCGCCGACCGCTCCTACATCCTCGACAGCCTCAAAGCCCCCCCGTTTCTCACGGGCCACTGGGAGACGATGATCGCCGAGATGGTCGCGCGAAAGGATGCATGGCCAGAGTAGTGGAGGCGCCCTCGCCTATTTTTTACGGCCACACCCCTTTCGCCGCGTCGTGACTCCAGCCGCCGCCATGGCCGGTGAACGGTTGGACGAGAATATGCTTCTGTCCGGGAATGGCATTAAATGCGCAGAAGACATTCACCGCGGGGGTGACATCGTCGAACAGGCCGACGGATACCCAGATCGGACAGGTAATCCGCGGGGCGAAGTGCACGGCATCGTAATAGCTGAGCGTGCGCGAGATCATCGGCTGTGAGCCTTTGGTGGCGCCGATGGGGAAATACTCCGGTTTGATGATTTCAAAGTTCCAGTCCAGCCGGCAGAGCGCGGGCACGTTAGCGATGGCGGCCTTGAACTTCGGGTAGAGGCCGGCGGCGATGAGGGTAAGGCCGCCGCCCTGACTGCTGCCGGTGACAAGCATATTCTCGGCATCCACTTCCGGGCGTGCGGCGAGGAACTCGGCGGCCCGCGCCAGCACGGCGTAGGAGAAACGCAAGCTGTAGTAGTTCTTATCCAATATGCCGGTGACGAGATACGGCGCCGGCCAGGTGCGCCAGTCATACTGATCGGCGGGCAGATCCACATCCATATTGCTGATGTTAATGGCCATGCCCACGGTGTTGTCGCCGAAGAGCGGCGGGGCGATGGCGTGCAGTCCGGAGGAGGGCAGTACCAGCACGGCGGGATATTTCTTCGTCTTATCCAGCGGCACGGAAAGCCAGCCGTAGCAGCGATAACCGAGCAACCCGGCAAAGTCAAACTTGTACAGCTCGCTCTTGCCGACCTCTTTCACCTTCGTGATATGCAGGTCCAGTGGAATCTTCGCCTGCTCCTCCAGCGTGCGCGCCCAGAAAGCATCGAAATCGGCGGGTTTTGTCTGTGGTTTCAGCGCGCTGGCATGGTAGACAAAGCGTGAGAAGCAGCAGGTGCCGCGCACATCTTTACGCTCGACGCGAATCTCGGCAATATACAGGCCTGGTTCCAACCCCTCCAGCTTCCACGTGAGGAGTTTCGTCGCGCCTTTGCCCAGTACGAAAGGTTGGCGTAGCTCAGTCGTTGGCGCCGGTCTCAGGTAATGGCGCAGCGCGATGATCAACGAGCCTCGGAAGACGTCGGGCGACATATTCGTCAACTCGGTGTAGTAAGGCTGCGCGCCGCCTTCCCAATATGTGAAGTCCTGGAAAGCGGCTTTCGGCAGCACTTTAACAAGGTCTTCGATCTTTGGCGCCGCGGCGATTTCGATGACGTAGTTCGCTTCCGGCCCTTCCTGCAGCATCCATGGTAACTTCACCATGTAGCCCTTGCCGCCAGCATAAAGGAAGTCGCCGGGGAGGGTGAGTGAAGCGCCATTGTAGGCGATGAGGCGCATCTTCGCGCTGACATTGCCCTTTACCGGCAATTCATGTTCAAGTCCGGTGACGGGGCTTTTAATGCGCGCCAGGTTCTTTGTGACTTCCAGTCGCAAGCAGTAACCATCGGTATACTTTAGATTACGAGCGATGACGTGGATGCCGTCCTTCGCGAAGTGCAACTCGGCCTCCGCGCCGTCGTTGCCGATGATGAGTGTGTCATTGGTCGCTTTGATGGAAGTGAAGGCAGCGGGGGCGTTGCCGTTAGCGATGAAGAGCCCGTGTATGGGGCCGTCCGATGGCGCAAGGAATTCCAGTTCATCCACGATGAGTGATTCCAGGTGCCCCAACGCGGAGATACGGGCGATATAGGGCAATCCCACCGTGCGCCACCCCCCTTCCGGGCGCGCAATGAGTGTGATCGTTTCCACGGCGAATACTCCCCCCATGGTCAGAATGAGCAGCAACAGCGTGATAGAGCGCATGGTATATCCCTTCGTATCGTGTAATTAGCCGACCATCTGTCTGCGTGGCAGCGGATTCTGCCGATGGCACTCCTCCATTACCGCCACCTGGCGACGCACCTGGTCGAGCTTGATCTCCGGCTCGATGCCGTGAACGAGTATATCGTAGACATTGTTGTAGAAGGAGCGGCTGAGGTATTGGAAATCGTCACCGGTAGCTTCAGGCGCCCAGCTTTCCTCTATCCAGGGCAGCGTTTCACCACAGTATTCGCGGTTGCGACTCCATGGGCGCCAGAACTCCTGCTTCGGCGCTTGCGCGGGATCGAAATATTTCCAGCGTAAACCGCCGGGCCCGCCGGCGAGTCCGCCGTAAATTCCGGATATCACATACATGTCTGACGGGGGATACGCAAGGTATGAGTTAAGGGAGATTTCGATAGTTGGTTTATTCTCGCCGTAGAGCACCACCACGCAGTAGTCCTCAGCATCACCGCCGAATGGTTGGATGGAGCGCATGCGGCAGAAGACTTGCGGCATCTCCTCGCCGAAGAGCATAATGGCGTGATCAACCGGGTGCGGGCCGGTGTTCAGCAAATTGCCGCCATGATATTCTTGCAGTGTCTGCCAGTCCCAGCGCCGGCCAAAGCCGCCCCAATTGGAGTGGACGTGGATGATTTCACCGAGTACGCCTGAAGCGATTACGTCGCGCATTTTTCGGAAGAAGGCGTAGAAGCGCGAGTTCTGGAAGGGGAGATACTGTTTTCCGGCGGCCATCGCGGCTGCCACGACGCGATCAAAATCCGCCACCGTGCGCGCTGTCGGCTTCTCGCTGACAACGTGAACGCCATGTTCAAAGCCGGCGATGCTGCCGGTTGGATGCAGATAGCTCGGCAAAGCGTTGATGAAGAGATCAATCTTCGCGTCCACCAGCAACGGCATGTAATCATCGTATACCGCGCAGTTGAACTGCCGCACGGCGTCCTCGCGGCGTTCCGGCAACTGATCCGCCACCGCCACAACCTGGTACTGCTCCGGTACTTCGACCAGCCACCGGCCGTGAATATTACACCCACTGCGACCAAAGCCTCCGATGCCCACGCGAATTCGTGTCATATATCATGCTCCCGGGAAGAGATACAGATAGTTTCTTTGCGAATAGACAGGTTCCTGCAAGGAAAGACCGGGACGGCAGCGAAGTAAACGCCAGTATCTTTCTGATGGAGTGACGCGCATGTATGAGGTTCGTTGTCAGTCGTTGGTGTTGCGCCTGGATGCGCGGGGGCGCGCGGTGTCGCTGGCACGGTGCGACGATGCATATGACTTCCTGGCGTCGCAGCGACATCCGGTCGGTCTGTGGGAGCTGGGGATTATCCGGCCGGTGTGCTATGACGATCCGCTGCCGCCGATTGACTTTCCGGATATAAATGACTTCTCCGGGCGCACGGCAATGGCGAACCGCAACGAATATCTTGCCGATCTCACCCTGGACAGCACCGCGCTTACCCCGGTGGTCGCCGGCGACCAAAATGGGCTGTCGCTCACATACACCGCGCCCGTGCCCGGTGGATTGGCGACGGTGACGCTGCGCGTCAAAGGGGGCGAGGACGCGGAGGAACTGAGCTTTTCTTTCAGCGTGAATCTGCCCGAGGGGTGGGCGGTGAAGCGCGCGGCCTTTCCGCGGATTCGTGGCTTCGGCGACCATGCCGCGCCGGAGGACGACGCGCTGCTCTACCCGGAGAACTGGGGCGTGCTGCGCCGCAATCCGCTGGCGGACATGACCGAATTCGCCGGACAATACCCCGGTTCGGTGAACTGGTGCCAGATGATGGCGTGGCTCCACGATTCACACGGCTTGTATGTAGGGGTGCTCGATCCCGACAGCCATTTCACCGGCCTTGATGCGCAATATGTCGAGGGAGATCTGCCAGTAGGTTGGCGTCATTTCTGGGACGTGGTGATGCCGCCGCTGCCTGCGCGCGCGCCTTTGAGCGAGCGTCTTGATGCTGATCCGGCGATACAGCTCCGGGTGAATCACTGGCCGGAGATGTGCAGCGCGTGGACCTGCCCGTATCCCGTGGTGCTGCGAGGCTTCACCGGTGATTGGTTTGACGCCGGGCAAATCCATC
>JAKIYB010000328.1:5346-5583 GCA_022708765.1 Armatimonadota bacterium
GACACAGCAGCGCTGGTGCCGGCGCGGCCTGCTTGCTGAGCGCGTTGACGCCTCGGTGACGCTTGCGAGCCTCGATCTCTGGTTTATTCGCTACGCGTTTCCGGCGTGGGCACGGGAGTCGGGACCGGCATGGGATTTCCAGAAAGCAATGTATAAGCTGCTTGACTTTTTCGGCGCGCCCTTCGGAATTCACTGGTATCACTGGCATGATTTCTCCTGGCACTCCCATTACCCCAC
>JAKIYB010000329.1 GCA_022708765.1 Armatimonadota bacterium
CGAGCAGATCTACGCCATGTTTCCCCGTCGCGCGGATGGGAGTGGCGGTGAAATTCGCCACCGTGCCATAGACCCACAGACACCACTCGGTGGGCAGTTCACCGCGAATGGTGTCGCGCAGCACTACGTAATTAGGGCCGTCGGGATCGGCGTCCTTCACCAGAAGCAGGCGTCGCGTCCACGGGGTGGTCATCGCGCGGCCATTGATTGGCTCGGGCTGCATGGGCCAGCTCTTCACGCCGCCGTATTCCTTCTTCGACAGATTATCCAGGATGATATCACCCTGCATGTAGCCCGCGCCATGTCCGGCAAAGAAGGCGGTTACTTCGCCCAGTTTCCAGTCCCACATGTGATTCACACTGATGCGGTTATGCAGCCAGGGATGGAATTCGCCGTAACCGTGGTCGAGTATGAGCGGCATGCCTTTCGCCCAAAGCACGATGCTGCCCTGATCGGCGTCCCAGTGCGAATAGTAAGAACCCTGACGCAGGTAGAGTTTCGTTTCCTTCGCGCCATAAGCATGAGCGCTCAGAACCGCACCGAATCCCTTGTAGGTGTTGCCGGGTGTGGCGGCTGGTGGCACAGGTTTGACGGTCGGGTCTAACAGCGCCAGCTTGTAGTAACCGGGCAAACCCAGGTGCTCGAACCACCACATGGACTGGCCGGCGCCATACGCCACGATTTTCTTTCCTCTCATCTCATCGGCGCTGCCGAAACCGGACTCTTTATACATCCACATCAGGTTGCCCGCGAGTAGTGGGTCCACGTCGGCCATGCCTGCGGCCCAGGAGCCGAATTCCTGCACTGGCTCGAAGACGTAGCTATTACCGATCTGGGTAATGCCCCGTTGCCAGTGGAAATCCGGATCCGGCGGTGTCTGCATCGCGAAATAGTAGCGCAGGAAGCGCTGCAGGCGTATGTCGCGGTAATAGTCCTTGACTCCGGCGTGTTTCAAGGCGGCGAAGAGCATGGTGTGCTCATCAAGGGCGGCGCGCACATAGTGCAGCGACTCGATCCACGCGCCGTCTTCCGAGGCCCAGTGGGTGAATTCGCGGTCAAGCTGGGTGACGCCGGCGCGCACCCATGTCTCAGATGTCGGGTGATCACGTAACAGCAAACCGAGTAGGCTCACAGCGTCATAGCAGAAGGAGGACATATTCGGATTGCCCGCGTAGCCCATCTCCGGTCCCCAGTAGGCGCGCCAGTTCAGGATATAGGCCATATAAGCCAACCGAGCTTTCACACGTGCTTCCTCTTCGGCCGTGAGAGTGCCTGTGCCCAGCAGCAGGTCGCTGACATTGGTCAGTGCGAAGACGGCCTGGGTGACATGGTGCGGCGGACCGGGGTTGGTCATGAAGGTCTGTATGGCAGTGTCCAACTGCGACAGCAACACCGACTTCATCTTCTGGCGAACCACAGGATCCTCGACAGAGACAAGGGGTGTGCCGCCGAACCAGGTGTTGTAGCGCGCGCGACGCACCTCGTATTCCTCGGCGTCGGCATACAGGCGTGGATAGGTGACCGCCGGATCTGGCTGCCAGGCAAGGTTGTAATCCTTGATGCGGTCAAGGGAGTTCCAGAAATAGTCGCGTGTTTTTTGCGTGAAGTAGGTGCGCGGCGCGGAGGTGTAGGTTTTCGTCACCGCGTTGGCGCCGGCGCCTTCGGTTATCGCTTCGGTGCGCGGGAAGCCGGCGCCGATGAAGAACGCCCACTCGCGATGGCCGGTGGTGAGCGGAAAGTGCGCGGTGAGGCTGCGGTCGGCGGCGCCCACCGTCACGTCTACGTTCTTGATCGTTTTCAGGCTGAAGAAGGTGTGTGGCGCCTGTACCAGCTTCCAGGTATCTTCGCCGGAAAGATAGGCGATGTGATCCCAACGTTCGGGCGCGGTGTTGATGATACCCAGCAGATCGCCGGTGGCATCGGCACTGTTAAAGCACGCGAAATGCACCCACTGACCGGGGTGGGCCGACCATGGCGTTAGCGCGCCGTAGGTGGCGTCTTCATCGTAAGTGATGGGATAGAGGTCGCCGCGTACCGCTTTGATGTCCCACAGGCTGCCCACGGGGTAGGTGCCTCCGGGGCGCTGCACCGGGCTGCAGACGGAACGGTCCGGGTTCAGTCCGGCGGCCAGATTGAAAGCGAAGACCGAGCGGGTGGGCTCCGCGAAAGTGAGGGTGAAATCCTCGGAAACGCGGATGAGTTCTTCGCCGCGATTCAGCACGACATCTACCACATACTTTTCACCGCCGGCGAAGGTATATTCGATAGAGACTTTTTTATAGATCGGTCCATCATCGGCCACGGTTATCCTGCGTTCGGTCACGTGCTGCACGCTGTCCAACGTGCCGGCGCCATACCAGCGGGTTTTGCCGCGAATCTGACTGATGGGGGGCGCGGTTTGTTTCGCAGGAAGGCCGTTCTGGAAGGTACCTGACACCGACGGGATGCGCACCGCGACCAGCGGCGAGGCCAGCAGCAGGCTGTCGCGCTCGCGGGTCAGCGTCAGTGTGCCGTCATCCTTCGGAGCCTTCCCGCTGTCGTCCAGCGTAAAGCGCTTCGTTTCGTAGGGGTCCAGCCCGGCGATGAAGGCTACCCGCAGGTGGCGGATTGATCCGTCTTCCCAGGCATCCATCGGTTTGAGTTGCGCCAACACTGACATGCCGGCTTCATCTTTTAACACAAGCTTCGCCGGTGTCCTCACCGAGCCGGTCTTTAACTCCAGCGTGTAATGCAACACCTGGGGATTGAAGGTGACGCCGAGATGCTCTTTCAACTCAATGGAACCGAGGATAACCGCGTCTCCGATGGCGGCAAGCAGCAGGGGCAGGAGTATGAGCAAGATTTTCATGGGTATTCTCCCGGATACGATTATACGTGTGCCTGTAAACATACCTGGAGGCCGTCAAACACCATCTCCGCGTAGGTGCGATTGCCGGCGACACTCAAATGGATACCGTCGGGGGTGACGAAGTCATCCAGATTGACGCCGCGGTCGCGCATCATCGCCGGCAGGTCAATGGCAGGCACGTTCAGCTTCGCGGAGAGTTCGCGGATGGCGGCATCGTAAGGGGCATAGCCTTCCGAATAACTCCGGCCATCGCCTTGCTGCAACACGCTGCGCTCCGTGTGGTTGACGATAAGCACCGACTGCCCGCCACGGGTGGCGATGACGCGCATGATTTCCGTCATTTTACCGTGAAACTCTGCCAGGCTGACCCGCGGTTCACGGGTGAACTCATAGATGACGGCATCGTTATAACCGAATTCCAGCAGCACGATGCCTGGCAGCAGCGGCAGGATGTCACCGTGCATGCGGTCGAAGCCCTGCACGCAGGTGTGGCCGCCTACTCCGCGGCTGTAGACGGCGAACTCCCCCGGTCGCCAATTGTCCAGCAGGTTTTGCAGCACCACCGGCCAGCGCGCGGCATCCGGCACACCCGATGCCTGGGTGATGGAATCGCCGAAGCAGATGATGTTGGTCATGCGGTTACTCCTCCACCTTCGTATAGGACATGTTCATTAGCGCGATAATACTGTCGGGATGACTATCGCGCGCCGTGTAGGCGGGACGATCGCCGATTTTGCGAAGGCGCACGATACGGGTGAAGGGCGGCTGTAGGTGCGGGTAGCGGAAGGCCTGGGGTACTTTCTTTAGCTTCTCGACGGCTTTTTTCGCGCCGTCACGAATGAGCGTTCGCGCGCGCAACGGGGCCAGATGGATGGCACCCAGCTTGGCGGCGCGGTAGGCGTCGGCGTCCAGGTCGTCAAGGCCGTCGGGGGCCACGCCGCGCTTCACCGCGACGGTGATGACGCCGGGGGTGAGCGCTTCCGCTTCGACACAAAGCGCCTGCTCACCGGCGGCGAAGATGGTCGGCACGCCCATCTCCATGGCACAGAGCGCCTGCTGGCCGTATTCGCCGATGGAAACGCCATTCACCGTCATGTCAATGTGGTCGAACCACTGGGTATGGGTGATGTGCGAGTTTGGCGTGCCGGCCTTGGCGTGCTGCCCGACGAAGGCGAGACCGGCGAAGGTGTCATCCAGCATCCACGGGTGGCGCGCCTCACGTCCGCATCGGTAGATATGGGCACGCTCATCGAGAATCTCGGTATTTATGCCCCCGGCGCCGTGGCCGTCCACCACCAGCACCTCTGTGGCACCGCCGGCGAAGAAGCCATCCACGGCGGCATTTACTTCTTCGGTGGCCAGGCGCAGGCCGCGCTCGTAAAACATCCCGCTGCGCATCACCCAGTCGTCATGATTCAAAATGCCCGCGGTACCTTCCATGTCGCACATGATGAGGATTTTCATGGGTTGGCTCCCTATAACCGCAGATTCGCGAATTCACATAGATCATAATTTGACGGTGAAGGCATGATATCCCCCTGGAATCGTCATCGTCAGCGTGTCTTTTTCACGTTTCACCGTCAAAGGTTTTCCATCGAGTTGGGCGGCAGCCGGCCCGCTGTTCGCGGGCATGGTGATGGTAACCGTCTGCGCAGGACCGTCGGTTTCGCCGGTAATGGTCTTGCCGACGATCTCCACCGCAACCGTGCCGGATGACGCGATGCCCCAGCCGCCGAGAGAGGCGGAAGCGTCTTTACCGCGCAGCAGGGCGAGGCGCAGCGTGCCATTCGCATATTTACGCGTGATGACCACCTCGCCGGAAAGGCGTACGCCTTGCTCATTGAGTGCTGCCGGTGTGCCTGGAGAGAGGAGCAGATAATCCATCCCTTCCATGTGCTTCACCGAGGCGCCGGCGCCGTCGGCCAGTGAGGTGACGACCGCTTCTGCCTGTCCTTCCGCGCGGGGATAGAGCACGGTGAAATAATCCTCATCGTGTCCTTGTTTGATAATACGCCCGGCGGACATGCTCTCCTTGAATGGTCCCCAGACGTAAATGTGCTGGGTCCACTCCCAATTTTTCTCCATCTCCAGCTTTGGCGCATTTGGTGATAGCACATGCACATCCAGATCCACACCGAATTGTCCGGTGAAGTGGATACGGTCCTTCGGTGCTTCATCCAGTGGTTCGTCACCGAAGTCGTCGAAGATTTTGTCATCGTCAATCTTCGGGGCGTTCGGATCCACCCATGGCTTGGCCAGGCACCATAGACTCCAGGTGATGGGCTGATCTGCTTTGCCGGCGCTGGTTTTATCGCGCATCACCACGTAGTTAGCACCCAGCGGGTCAGCGGATTTGACGAAGAGGATATGCCGATCGCTCAACGTGCCACCGCCGATATGTGTGCGCCCAAAGGAGTAATCGGCGGTGCGGCGCAGGGTGGCGAAGTCTTTCACACCGCCGGAACCGACGTCACCTTCGCCGAGGTGTACAAGGCTGTGGAACCGCGATTCGCGGCGGTGCGCGGGCTCATATAGGTTGCCGAAATCGGTGCAGAGCGGCACGCCCTTCGCGTAGTAGACGAGGGAGCCGTGATCGTAATGGTAGTGGTGATAGTTCGGGCCGGTGCGATGCGATAGGTAGCTGGCTTTCGGATCGGTCCATGAGGTGCGCATCACCGTGCCGTAGCCGGGGAAGGCGCGCGAGGTGTCTTCGGGCGGCGAGGCGGGA
>JAKIYB010000032.1 GCA_022708765.1 Armatimonadota bacterium
TCGGGACCTGCCTCGACCAGCAGGCGTCCCCAAGGCGGAGCCAGTGCCGGGCCGCATGGCGCCGGGTCTGGGAGCATCGCCGGCAGTTCTTCTTTCAATTGCTCAACCTGCTGACGGGCCAGGCGCCGGGTGATGAAGGTCGCGAGCAATATCCCCACCAGGGCCACCCCGGCGAGCATCAGCACCCAACGGAACGGGTCGTATACGCGAAACCGCGCTGTTTCCTGGAGCAGGAACGCGCCATCAGCGTCGCGCGTGAGTGTTCCGGTCACCCGGTAGGTGACGCGCATGACCGGGTAGCCGCGACCGGACGACCGTGGAAAGTGGACGTAGGCGATATCGCCGTAATTGTCGCGCAGCGTGAAAACGCCGTGCGTGGCGATTTCGCGGTCGGCGACGATCTGGCCGGTGGTGCCTTCCACGGTGAGCGAGTTCCCGACCGTGCCCTGGCGCAGCGCGATGGCGTCAGGCGCGCATGACGCCAGCAGCAGAGCGAGAAGGATCAACAGGCATCCGGAAACCAGGCGTGTCCCGACCATGATGGAGTCCTTCCTTACACTGGCATCGAAATGGGACGAATGCGCAGCAGCACCGCGGGAATCTCGAGGTTCGTCAGGCGAATCCGAGGCGAAGCGTCATCAATGGTGAGCGTGCCGTCCTGTACCGTGCCCTCCGTCAGTGCCAGTTCCTGATCGTTCCAGACCAGGTAGACGATAACCGCGCCGCGTTCCGTCAGGCCGGACATGCGCACGCGCAGCGCACCCTCGGCGTCAAAAGACGCGGCGGTTGCACACTCGCGTTGTTCGCGCGCCACGGTTTCCCGCACCCAGTGTTCCAGCTTTGTCAGCATCTCCCGCGGCCACTGCCCCATCATCATGCTCGTGGTTGTGGCGACCGGCATGGTCTGGCGGAATGCCTTCAGCAACTTTTCGCAGTGGGCGCATGTCCGCAAGTGGGCGCGAAGGTCGTCGGAGAGAGGGAGCAGGCCATCCGCAAGACGGCGGGCATCCTCGAATCCCAGGCAATCCACCGTACGGCCAGGCTGGGGAATGGTGTCAATTTCCTCCAGAAATGCCTCCTGGAGTAGCCGTTTCAGCGTCAGTTTGCGCATGGTGTCATTCTCCTTCACCGCAATATACGCGCCGCCGGCGCGCGGCTGCGATGGATCTGTTCAAATCGCAGAACTTTTTTCGAGTCAGTCGTTTACCGTGATCTCCTGGGATCCAAGGCACGCGCGCATCTTCTTGCGCGCGCGCTCTCGCAGCGTGCGAGCCTGCGAGACGGTATATTCCGTCTGCATTTCTATTTCTTCCCAGGTGAATTCCAGCAGGTCATGCACTAACAACACCAACCGCTCGTCAGATGGCAACTTCAGCAGGCAGGCGCGAAGAGCGGCGTTGCGAATGGTTTGCAGATCACGGTTCTCGTCAATCAGGACAGTGGCATTGGTCTCGTCATCCAGGGATATCTGCTCATCGCGGCGGCCGCGCAGGTATTCCCTGATGGCGTTGATGGTGTTTTTCGTCAACCAGGTCTTGAATGTCGCCCGCTCGGGATCATACCGGTGAATGACGCGCCACTTGCGTGCAAACACCATCAGGGCAAGGTCTTCGGCGTCATCAGAATTATTGATCGCGCGCCGGCAGAGGGTCAGGACGTATCCCCAGTATTGCCGATACAGTTCCGTGAAGCGTTTCTCATCAATGACCATGACGTTGCTTCCTCTCGTTTCCATCTGTTTCGCCACGTGGGTGATGGCTGAGCCGCCGAATAGTTCTTTAGAGAGGGAAGGCCATCCCTCCGGTGAACAGGCGACTGTCTATTGCTTCGCCGGGAGGCAGAGAAATCCTTTGCATTTTTTCTCTGAAATCCGGAAGGAGATACATGCACGCGGCGGAATATCGAGAATAACCGCCCCCGAGCGTTCCCCGGACGCCTGCGCGGGCATGGACACGTCTCACCGTGCTGGCGGTGACCGGGTTGGCGGAATGTGAGACAACACGAGGTGAAGCATGGCGGAGTATACCGTTGGCGCATTGTTATGCTGGCATGTGGCGGCGCTGGAGGCCCGGGCAGCGGAACACGGGACGATTAAACCCACCCACCTGTTCATCGGCTTGTGCGCGGCGTGCGAGATGTCGTTCGAGGACATCATGACGGCGGTGGGGGAAGGCGCTTCCCTGGATCAGGTGCCCGCCGTGCAGACACAATTAGAAGAGTTGCGCCGCGTCTTCCTGAAAGCCGGCGTGGACGTGAAGGCCACCCGTCGCCGCCTGCGCGAGGTGATGGGCAAAGAAGGCATGGTGCCGCCGGATGGCGTGATGCACCGCGATGAGAAAACGAAGGGATTCTTCGCCCGGGGTGAAGCGATTGCCGTCGGCACGGATGGAAAAATCCTGCGCCCGGTGCACCTCCTCTGGGCGCTCTGTGAAGACACTGAACAACCGTGGAACGCGGTGATGAGCGAACTGGGCGCCTCGCATGCGGAGCTGCTGGAAACCGCCGAGATGGCAGGACGCTCCGCAACACCGGCTGACATCCCTGTGGATGTGCCGGCCGGCAGCGCCCATGAACCGCTGGGCGGGAAAACACGCCGCGACAGCAAAACCCCGTTGCTGGATCGCTTCGGGCGCGATATCACCGCGCTTGCTCGCGACGGTAAGCTCACCCCGACCATTGGCCGGAAGACGGAGATCCTCCGCCTCGGGCAGGTGCTGCTGCAGCGCCTTATGCGCAATGCCATCCTCGTTGGTGATGCCGGGGTAGGGAAGACCTGCATCGTCGAAGGTCTCGCGCAGCGTCTGGCGGGCGATGATGTCACTTACGAACCACTCAAGAACAAGCGCATCATCGAAATCTCCGCCGCCAGCCTGGTGATGGGCACGAAGTATCGTGGCGAATTCGAGGAGCGTCTCCAGGGGATCATCGCCGAGGTGACCGCCGACCCGAACATTATCCTCTTTATTGATGAGTTCCATACGTTGATGGGGGCGGGCGCCGCGGGCGATGGCAACATGGATGCCGCCGATATCCTGAAACCGGTGCTCTCGCGCGGTGACATTCAGTGCATCGGCGCCACCACAACGCGGGAGTATCGCCGTTATATTGAAAAGGATACCGCGTTCCAGAGCCGCTTTGAAGTCGTGTGGGTGGAAGAACCGATACACGACGATGCCATTGAAATCCTGCGCGGCTGGCGCGAAACAATCGAGGCGCACTACAGCTTGAAAATCAGCGATGAGGCGCTGGAAGCCGCGGTGAGAATGTCGGTACGCTACCTGACCGATCAACGGCTTCCGCGGAAAGCGATGAACCTGATTGATCGGGCGTGTTCACGCGCCATCCTTGATACGTTCAGCGCCGCGGGGGCATCCGCCATGATTGGCCGGCTGCAGATCGCGCGTGTCGTCGCAAATGAGACCGGTATCCCAATAGAACAGATTATTGGCGAAACAGATCATGAAGGCGGTGGCGAGCAGCGCCTGCTGCAGATGGAAGCGGTGCTGCATCAGCGCGTGAAAGGGCAGGATGAGGCGGTGACGGCGGTGTCGGAAGCGATTCGCACCGCCCGCGCTGGGCTGAAGGATCCCAATCGTCCACTGGGCGTCTTCCTGTTTCTTGGTCCTACCGGCACCGGAAAAACCGAGTTGGCAAAGGCGCTCGCCGAGTTCCTCTTTGGTTCGGAAGATCGCATTGTCCGGTTGGATATGTCGGAGTTCGCCGAGCGGCACACCACCGCGCGGCTTATCGGCTCGCCCCCAGGCTACGTCGGCTATGATGAGGAAGGCCAGCTCACCGGCCCCATCCGCACGCATCCTTATTCCGTCGTGCTGCTGGATGAGATCGAGAAAGCCAGCCCGGAGGTGCATCAGCTTTTCCTGCAGGTCTTCGATGATGGCCGACTTACCGATGCGAAAGGAAATCCGGTGTCCTTCCGCGAGGCGATCATTATTATGACCAGCAACCTGGGCGTCAGCATTCCGCGCGGCATCGGTTTTGACACTGGCGATACCGGCGCCGACATGGCTGCCCTGCGCGAACGCACGCTGGAAGAGGTGCGCAAAGTGCTGCGGCCTGAACTGCGCAATCGCATTCAACGCACGGTCGTCTTTGATCCGCTTACCCGTCCGGTCATCCGCGAGATCATTGATAAGATCGTCGGCAATGTCATGGCACGCATTGCACATCGCGGCATTACCATGACGCTGGATGATAGCGCGTATGAGTTACTCATGCAGGAGGGATTCGACGAAAGCTACGGCGCGCGCTGCAAGCGGAAGAGGAACAACTCGGGACGATCGTCCAGTCGCGCAAGGTCGTTGGCATACTGCCACCACTCGATCTCCGTGTCGCGTGACGCCAATGCGAGTACAGGTAGATGCGGATGTGTCTGCTTCAGCGTTTCGGCCAGTGATTCCCAGGTGGCGCGTGGCCAGTCAAGGTCCGCCAGCACCGCGCGTAACGGCAGCGTCTGCGCCTGGTTGATGAGCTCCGGCAGCGAACGTGCGACGACTACCACCATGGGCGGCTGAGCCAGGCGCAGTCGCTCTTGCACGGCGGTGAGATAGACTGTGTCTTGTGCAAGGTAACTGATTACGTACATACCGCCTCAGTTTCTGCCTCTGTTGAGGCTGGCAGCAGCAGCGTCATAGCGAGGCCGCCTTCCGGAGGGCATTCGGCGCGCAGTTCGCCGCCGTGGGCTTTCACGAACTGGTAGGTGAGAGCCAACCCCAGGCCGTGCCCGCCGGTCTTCGTCGTGTAGAGCGGCTCGAAGATGCGCCCGACCAGTTCCGGCGCCACCCCCGGCCCGCTGTCCTGAATGCGCACCCTCACCGTGCGCGCGTCTCCCCCGAGCGTCACCCACAGCTCCCCGCCGTCCGGCATCGCCTGCACCGCGTTCGTCAACACGTTGAGCAACGCCTGGTAGAGCTGCCCGGCGTCCCCCACCAGCGGCGGCAGCCCCCCCGCCGTAGTACGGTGCACGCGGATGCCCACCCGCGCGCACTCGGGGGCAAGCAGCCCGAGCAACTGCGTCACCACCGCGTCGAGGTCCACCGGTGCCCGGTCCGCAGTGGGGTTGCGCACCAGGTCGAGGAGCTGACCCACCAGCCGGGTGATGCGCTCCACCTCCCGCACCACCGTCTGGGAAAACGCCTCGCGGAACTCCGCGTCGTCGTACTGGGTGGGCAGGAGATGCGCGAAGGTCTGAATGGGCACCAGCGGATTCTTGATCTCGTGGGCCAGCGAGGCGGCCATCGCCCCCATCGAGGAGAAACGCTCAGCCTGCAGCTTTTCCCGCTCGAGGGCGCGCAGCTCGGAGAGGTCGCGCACCACGAGCAGATAACAGGGGGCGGTCTCCCAGCGCCGCCAGAAGGGGGTGACGGTCACCAGCACCGGCACCACCGCCCCGGCGCGGGCGCGCAGCGTGGTCTCCAGGGTGGCGGCGCCGCTGGCCGGGGTGGGGAGGGCGCCGAGGCCGAGGGCGTCGAGCGGCCCGCCGAGGGCGTCGGCCACCGGCACGCCGGTGATGGCGGCGGCGGCGGGATTGCAGGTGAGCACGCGCCCCTGGGGGTCCACCGCGAGCACGCCGTCCTGCATGGTGTTGAGCAGGCGTTCGTGGTACTCGTTGAGGAGCACCATCTCGTCGAAGTGGCGGGCGTTGATCAGCGCGATGGCGGCCTGCTTGCCGAGGATGCGCAACAGGCCGAGGTCGTCGGCGGTGTAGACGTCGCCGGAGAGCTTTTCCCCCAGCAGCACCAGGCCGCACACCTGCGGGCCGGCCAGGAGCGGGATGGCGACGTCGGCGCGCCAGCCTTTGAGATGGGTGCCGTAGGCGTGAGCGGGGGCGGGCTGGCGCAGCAGTTCATCGGCCACCAGCACCTCGTCGGTGACGGTGATGTAGCGCAGCACCGGGTCGGTCGGGATAATCGCCCCCGGCGCTTCCGGCCAGAACCCCGTGAGCGAAATCTGGGTGAGTTCCTCGCTGTTGTCGGGCAGATAGACGGCGATGGTGCGCGGGCGAAGCGTGCGCGCCAGTGCGGAGACCAGCGTTTCGACTAACAACTCGCGTTCGTGCGCCGAGGCGAGCGCGCTGCCCGCTTCCCGCAGTGCGTGACGATAATCATAAACGCTTTTGAAGAAGCGATGGTCCACCAGTTGTTGCACGTAACGCCGCAGTGGTTGGAACGCCAATGCGATAATGAAAGCGATGATGAAGCTGCCGGTGCGCGAGGGCAGCGTGAAGTGCGCCTGCATGAAGGTATCCAGCACGGGCACGAGCAGGGCAAAAAGAAGCGAGAGTGTGCCAATGGTCACCGAATAGACAATGCCCGCGCGCAACACAATGCGGATGTCCATCAGGCGATAACGCACGATGGCATACGTGGTGGTGGTGGTGATGAAGAGCGATGCCAGCGGTCCATAAAAAGAGTAGCGCGTGGACTGGCTTATCGCGGGCAGTATCAGGTTGATGAATGACCCGATGATGAATAAGCCGACGAAACCGAGCAGGATATAGCGCACCTGCAGGCGATCCATGCCGCGCAGGGTTTTCGTCTTATAAAACAGGTGTATGGCGCCGGCGAGTGTCCACCCCTGGATCCACGCGGTGAATGGGAGAACCAGCGGACCGGAAGTGGCCTTCACCCAACCATCCATAAAGGTAATGCCGTCCGGAATAATCCACGGTGTCCAGCAAAGGAAGAACCAGGGAAGGCTCAACACGATCATCACCCGTGCGGCGGTGAGGAAGCGCGGCGAGGTTTGTGGGAACTCGGCGCAGAAAAGCATCCAACTCGAACAGAAGAAGATTGCGCAGAAGAAGGTGGCGCGTACCAGCCACAGCGTGGTTGCCTCGCCGAAAGCGGGCTGCATAAAGACGATACATGCCTGCCAGGCGGCGTTGCCCAATATATACCAGGAGAAATTACGTCCCACCTGGTTGGCGTGCGTCTTCCAGAGAATCAGCCCGACCAACACCAGGTTATAGAGGACCGCGGTGGCCAGAATCAGTTGTACGGGTGAAAACATAGCCCGTCAACGCTCCTCGACTCGGCGTATCGCCTGCAGCAGCCAGCATTGCTCCGCATAGGCCGGCGCAACCCGCATGACCGTGAAACCGAGTGTGTCCAACAGCGACGTAATTTCCTCAATCGGATAGAAGTAGTAGGCGCCGGTCTCCATCCGGCGCTGAATGCGACGGTTAATCGCCGCGACCGCCAGCAGGCGCGGCAATGCTCCCAGCGTGCGCAGCCAGCCGTCCAGACGCTGGCGTCCAGTCAGCGCGCTCAGCATGGTGAAGTGCGCGCGCGTGACCAGCTTTGGATCTGACCCAGGCGGGCGGTCACACAATATAAAACGGCCGCCCGGACGCACCACCCGGCTGATCTCCGCCAGCGCCGCCTGCCGATCCGGCAGCGCGTAAAGCACGTTGCACATCACCGCCGCGTCGAAAGCATCATCCGAGAAGGGCAGTCGTTGGCACAGGTCGCCCTGATGATGATGTGTGTTCGCGTAACCAGCACACTTGGCGCGTGCCCGCGCCAGCATCGAAGCCGAGAAGTCCAGGGCTTCAATCTCCAGTCCGTTTACGCGCCGCAGCGCCCGCATCTCCAGATTGCCGGTGCCGCAGCCGGCAATGAACAGCCGCTCGCTGGACATGGGCGCCAGCGCGGTCAGTACCGCCTCTTGTAACTCGTCATACGGCAACAATGCGTTGAGCGCGTCATAGCCCAGTGCCGCATACCAGTCCCAGAGCGCGGAGGCCATGCTCATCGGTCATACACCTCCACCATCAGGCCGGAATGGGTGCCGCCGACGCCCGCCGCGCAAATGAGGGTCCGCCGTAGTCGCGCCGTGCGGGGAATGTTCGGCACGTAATCCAGCCGGCAGCCCTCGTCTGGCCGGGAAAAGTTCAAGGTAGCAGGTACCTTCTGCCGTGCGAGTGCCATGCACGCCGCCGCCACCTGGAAACCGCCACCGCTGGCGAAGGATTGCCCGATAGCCCCACGCACGGAACTCACCGGGATGCGGAAGGCATGCGCGCCCAGCGCTGTCTCAATGCCCCGACTTTCCGCGCAGTCCGCGCCGGGATAACCGGTGCCGTGCGCGCACACCCAGTCAATCGCCGTCGGGGGCACGCCCGCGTCAGCCATCACCCGCTGCATGGTTACCGCGTAGGCGTGACCGGAGGGATCAAGGTTCGTTAGCGGCCGCGCTTCCTCGACGCTGCCGATGCCGGACAACTCGCCGTAAATGCGCGCGCCACGCACGCGCGCGTGCGTCTCACTCTCCAGCACCAGCGCCGAGCCGCCTTCCACCAATGCGATGCCGTTGTGGTCGTAGGAGAAGGGGCGCGGAATACTGCCGCCATCATCGGGAACCGGAGCTAGGATGCCACTGCGATACAACGCCGACCACATGAACGGGGTGAACATGGCATCGGCGCCGCCCACTACCATGGCGTCCGCGTGGCCGGAGCGAATTTGCTGCACGCCCCAGGCGATGCTGTCAACGCCGCTGACACAGCCCGCCGACATGGTGCCGCACGGCCCGCGCAGCCCAAAGTGGATGGCCACGTGCGTCGTGCAGGCGCTTGGCGTATACTCCGCCCACAACACCGGACTGATACCCCGGTCGCCGCGGGAGAAGTAGCGCTTGGCATCCGTTTCTACCGCTTCACTTAATCCCGCTGCCGCCGTGCTGAACGAGGTGCCGATGCGGTCGCGATTAAGTTCCGCTGAATCTAGCTTCGCATCGGTGATGGCGCGCGATGCAGCCACCAGTGAGTATTGAGAGTAGCGGAACATGCGCTTCGTATCAGCATCCGGCATCTCCGCCTCGATGTCGAAATCTGTGAGCTCGCCCCCCAGGGTGTAACGTTTATCCGCGACTTCGAATCCCGTGATAGGGCCGATACAGGAGCGCCCGGCGAAGAGCGCGTCGCCGAATTCCTCGACCGTGCGTCCGAGCGAGAGCAGTACGCCGATACCGGTGATGACTATGCGGGGTCGCGTCATGGCGCAGTCCTCCAGAAGGTGGGGGTGAAGAACAAGGTGACGCAACAAACACGGCGCGCACAACAGATGCGCGCGCCTGTCGCGGCAGGGCGCGGGTATGTCAAAACAAACGATGCCATAACTGTAACTGTGACGCGTTCTGTAATGGTTGCGAAAGTCCGATGATAAAGCAAACTAATAATATACCATGAGTTACCGGCATTGCAAGGGCTTTCCGTATAATAATGTTACGGATAGGGGCTTGCGGACCCGAAAAGCGTGCGGTATACTGACGTAATTCTCGTAATGCATTTCCTGCGTTCACTCGCGAGAGTAACCGCCGAAATGCACGGATCACGGCACTAATCGCAGAATCATCACAGCAAAGGAACACATCAATGTCACTGCACCGTTTGCTGCTGCTCGCGGCGTTCGCGAGCCTGCTCGCTGCTTCGTCATTCGGACAGGGGCTTAACGCCGACCTGCCGAAACTTAGCAGCATGGCCTTCGGCTGGGTTTCCATGAGCGGGGTGGATCCAACCCTCGACGCGATGGCGTCCTTCGCGCCCACCATGCTCGGTATTCGCGAAGCCGGCTACTTCATGGGTGGCGAAGCTGCCACCGGCACCTTCTCCTTCAGCGGTTTCGACATTGATTCGGGATGGGAGTCGGCGCAGACGAATCTCGGCCCTGGCGTTTTCCGTCTCGCGCATTATGGCTTCAGTTCGAATACCGCGGAAGTGGCCGGCATGGCGCTGCCGCCGGGCGTCCCACCCGGCACTCCGCCGTTGCTGCTGAATACCTACGGCGACTCCATTGAGGTTTCCTACGCCCAACGCTTAGGCAACACCGGCGTGGGAATCAGCCTCGTGCCGTCGGACTCCGCCACCGTCAGTATTTATCAGGGTGGAGCAACTGTGGCAGCCGGGAAGTCGAAGACGGACTACGGTTATCGTATTGGCGCCGTCGCTCCGCTGAAAGGGGCTCCGAACGTTCGCGTGGGCGCGAACTTCAGCTACCAGAAAGATGAAAGTTCACTGACGCCAAATGCCGCGCATCCGCTGGTCATCGCCACCGGTGCTGTGCCCGATTCCGGACGCTACATCACCCGTGCTTACACCATCGGCGCGTCGGGGAACGTCGCCCCACGCACCACGGTATACGGGTCGTATCAGAAGATCTTCGGGAAAGGCGGCTCCATGGACCGTGAAGCGGAGTTGGTCTGGTTTGGCGTGACCCAACAACTCACCAATACCGTCGCCGTCCGCGCGAATTATCTGGATGGCGGTCTGAATGTCGGCGTGACCTGTCGCACGCCCGTCGGCCTGCTCATCGCTGCTTACACAAATAAAGCCTTGACAAACGCGAAAGACGTCCTCGGTGACGGTGATTCGCTCTTTGTCGGCATTGATATCGCGAAGTAACCGTGTGAGAGGTAAACGGGGCGGTGGGAATTCCACCGTCCCGCAAGGACGATACGCATGCGGATGCTCGGGTTTCGAGTGCAATACTACCGCGGCATCATAGATGCCGGATGGCTTGACGCGCGGGACATCACCGTCGTCGTCGGCAAGAATGAATCCGGCAAAACCACGTTGCTGAAAGCCCTCTGGAAGTTCCATCCCGCCGATGAGCGGGGGTACGATATTGAGCGCGAGTGGCCGCGGGCGCGCCGGCGCGAGCGGGATGACGCGCAGCCCGTTGCCACCGTCCGCTTTGCCTTCACCGAGGACGAACGCGCGGAGCTCCAGGCCGCCGACCCCGCCGCCTGCTGGCTTACCGGCGTCGAAATCAGCCGTTCCTATCGCGGCGATTACCACTACCGCTTCCTCCCGCTGGAGACGGAGTATCAACCGGAAGCGCGGCGCGTCATTGACGCCATCACCGCGGCGCTGAAGCAGCGTCCCGGGGACGTCATGGGCGAAATGAAACAGGGGTGGGGGGCGCTGATGGAGAGCGCCCGCATGCGCGCGCTGGAATATAACCGGCCCTTTACAGTGCATGAGATGGCGCAGGTTTTCCGAGGACCGGCAGCGGGACCGATGCCGCTGCAGATCGCCTCCTCTGATGACGGTGACGGCGTGAAGCCGCTGGCCCGTAAAGTTGTCGAGCTGGTCCACGGATGGCTGCCCACTTTCATCTACATGGATGATTATCAGATCTTTCGTGGTTCAGCCCAACTCGATCAGGTGAAAAGCCGTCGTGACGCCGGCCGGCTGACGGACGAAGACGGCACTTTCCTGAAACTCCTCGCGCTAGCGGGGCTGGATCTGGATGCGGAAGTCCGGAAAGCCCAGCAACCTGATCGCGAGCGGCGCATGATGGACCTGAACGATGCCGCGCAGACGTTGACTGAGAAAATGGCCCCGCGCTGGACACAGAAGCGCTGCGCCATACAGTTTCAGGCGGATGGGCAGCATTTCGTGACCTTCGTACGTGATCAGGAGACCGGCGTGATGGTGCCACTGGAAGATCGGTCGCGCGGCTTCCAGTGGTTCTTCTCGTTCGACATGAACTTTATGTATGAGACCGGAGAGTGCTTCCGCAACGCCGTGCTGCTGCTCGATGAACCGGGTTTGCACCTGCACGCCGCCGCGCAGCGCGATCTGCTCGCGCGCTTCCGCGAGTATGCGCAACGGAACCAACTCGTTTATACAACGAACCTGCCGTTCATGCTGGATTACGCGCGGCCGGAAACCATATACATCGCTGAGGAGTGCGGACAGGATGGCACGCGCTTTCATCGCGACTGGGCGCGGGGCGATCACGCTGCCCGACTCACGCTGCAGGCGGCGCTAGGACTCTCTCTCTCCCAGGAACTGTTCACGGACGAATATACCCTCATTGTTGAAGATGTGGCGGATTACTGGTTGCTTGCCGCCTTCTCCACGCTGCTGCGGGCTGCGGGGCGCGAAGCGCTTGATGAACGGCTGGTCATTACGCCGGCCGGCGGCATCAGCACCATGGCGCTGATCGGCCCACTGCTCGCGTCCGAACACCGGCGGGTGGCGATGCTGCGTAACGGAGAGGAAGGAGAAGCTGCTGCGCATCCATGGATGGTAGATGAACGGTTCGTGCTTACCGTAGGGCAGGCGCTGGGTGCTGATGCTCCATGCAGCTTGGAAGACGTCTTTCCGCCCGCCTATTACGCTGAACAGGTGCAAGCCGCGTATGGCCTCAACGGCGAGTGGACGCAGGCCGGTCCCGCCATCTCGCTTGCGCCGGTGACGGTCGCCGCCGCCCAGCGTCTTGAGGAGATTGGCGCCTCACCCTACGATCGCCGCCGCGTCGCCCGGCAGATACTCCAGCACATCGCTTGCACTCCGCTCCACGGTCTGCCACTCGATATCCTGGATAGCGCCGCCCGCCTCGTCACCGCTATCAATACGATCGTCCGCGGCTGGGATACGGGCTAATACTACTACCGCACATCCCTTTCGCCACCTCCTGAAGAAGGTGGCGAACCAGCATACGCACGCTGAAGCGCGCTCGTTTGCCGCGATACCCAGGGCGCTTCAGCGTCCTTGCTCTCGTTCGCACCCTCCTTTCAGGGGGGTGGAGGGGATGAAAAACGGTAGTAGTACTAGGCCAGATGGCTCACATCGTTCACTCCCGCCACGCGCATCCAACCATTCGCATACACGAGGCGGGTGATGCCGCCGTGGTCGGTGGCCAGCGTCCAGTAGCGTTCGGGAGGGAGCAGCAGGCAGTGGGCCAGCACGGCGCGGATGGGGCCGTCGTGCGCCACCACGGCGAGCGCGGGTTCCGGGCGTGCGCATAACTCGGTGAATGCCGCCACGACGCGCGCCATCATCTGCCGCACGGATTCGCCGCCGGGCAGGCATGCGCCCAGCGGGTCGGCGTCGAAGGCGGCCTGCAGACCGGGGACGGCCTGAAAATCCTCCCAGGGGCAGTCTTCCATCGTGCCGCAGGACACTTCCCGCCAGCGAACGTCCGGCTCGACGGCGCCTGCCCAGGCGGCGGCGATGACCTCCGCCGTCATGCGCGCACGCCGCAAATCACTGCACGCCACCGGCATCGGCCCCAGCGGCGCCAGCCGCGCCGCGGCCGCTTCCGCCTGCGCCTGACCGCGCTCACTTAGCGGGTGATCACTCCAGCCAACCATCCGCCCAAGACCGTTGCCGACGGAATGGCCATGGCGGATGAGGTAAATGTTCATGGCA
This sequence comes from Armatimonadota bacterium, assembly GCA_022708765.1. GTDB lineage: Bacteria > Armatimonadota > Hebobacteria > CAIYQO01 > CAIYQO01 > JAKIYB01. The sequence continues at coordinate 13,181 of JAKIYB010000032.1, forward strand.
GCCACCGCGCGAAGACGCACCCCAGCAGCAGCGCCGTCACCTCGCTCAGTTCTATGCCGAAGCCATACACGTCACCGGTCAAACCGCCGAGTTTCGCGGCGATCCGCGCCTGGATGAAGAGCGGAATGGCGATAGCGAGGACGACGAGGAGCAGGCCGTCCACCCGGCCCGCCAGCCAGCCGGCGGCGGCGACCACGAGCAGCGCGAGGGGCAGCGCGTGCGGGGCGCGGCCGGTGGTGAACATGCCTCCGGTACCCTGTGAGCGGGCGTAGGGGAACAACAGCAGGTTGAGCAGCGGCAGCGCGCGGGCGGCGGCCCAGCCGGCGAGCAGCGGAAACAGCGCCTTCGCCGGGGGCAGCGCGGCCAGCGCGGCTACCTTGATGAGCAGCACGGCTACGGCGCCGAAGACGCCCATTGCCCCCACCCGGCTGTCCTTCATGATCTCCAGCGCGCGCTCGCGCGGGGCGCCGCTGCCCACGCCGTCGCAGGTGTCCATCAGTCCGTCCAGGTGCAGCGCGCCAGTGCAGGATTCCAGTAGAATGACCGCCAGCGCCGCCGCAAGCAGCGATGCCTCGCCCCAGGCGAACAATGTCGCCCCACCAAGGTACAGTCCCCAGCCCAGCAGCCCCAGCGCCGCCCCCATCGCCGGATACCATCCCATGCTGGCGCGCAGATCATCCGGCGTCACCTCTCCGCGCACCGGCAGCGGCAGCCGCGTAAGAAAGGTCACCGCCAGCGTGAAACGCAGCCAGCGGACGGCCAGCCAGGAACGACGGGTTTGTTCGGTTGTCGGCGCGTCAGTTGTCATGCCAGTACCAGCATACCATAGAATGCCGCGGAGGACACCGATACCTCGAAGGTTACGCGTTCACCGTCTCCCCCGTCACCCCCGCGCTCTCAAAGGTCGCCATCTCGCGGAGCGTGCGGGCGGCGCTGTCGGCGATGATCATGCCGAACACGGCGCCGGTGCCTTCGCCCAGGCGCATCTGCAGGTCGAAAAGCGGGGTGAGGCCGAGTTCGGCGAAGACGACCTGGTGACCGACTTCCACCGAGAGATGGCTGGGCAGGATATAGTCGGCCATGGCGCGGCAGAGGCGGGCGGCGGTGAGCGCGGCGGCGCCGGAGATGAAACCGTCCATTACCACCGGGATGCGGTGGGCGGCGGCGGCCAGCATGGCGCCAGCTATGGCGGCGATTTCCAGCCCGCCCACCTTCGCCATCACGTCCACCGGGTCGTCGCGGTCGGGGGCGTTCACCGCCAGCGCGCGCTCGATGACCGCCACTTTGCGCGCCAGCCCGTCATCCGTGATGCCCGTGCCGCGGCCCGTCACCCGCGCCACCGGCAGGCCGGTGAGGGCGGCGATGATCGCCGAACTGGGCGTGGTGTTGCCGATGCCCATTTCGCCGGTGGCGAGAATATCCAGGCCATCGGCCGCCAGCTCCTCGACGAGATCAATACCCACCTGAAACGCGCGCAGCGCTTCCTCGCGGGTCATCGCCGGTCCGGCGGCCATATTCGCCGTGCCCGGACGCACGTTGCAGTGGCGCACGCCCTCCAACCCGTCGAGTCCGCCGGCCACGCCGACATCCGTCACCACCACCCGCGCGTCGGCCTGGCGGGCCAGCACGTTGATGGCCGCGCCGCCGGCGACGAAGTTATACACCATCTGCGGCGTTACTTCGGAGGGGAATGCGCTCACGCCCTCGGCGGTCACCCCGTGGTCGCCCGCCATCACCGCCACCGCCTTGCGCGCCAGCGACGGCAGCGGGTTGCCGGTGATGCCGGCGAGCTGAATGGAGAGCGCTTCCAGGCGTCCCAGTGCCAGCGGCGGCTTCGTCAGCATCCCCTGCCGCGCCTCCGCGGCGGCCATGGCGTCGGCATCCAGCGGCTGAATCGCCGCGATGGTGGTATAGAGGTCGGACATGGTGACTCCTTTACATGATCAATTCGTGTCAGTTCCCCTGGAGGGCGAGACTCCGTCGAGTCGCGCGCGTAGGAACTGGAATCGAGAACGCACATACTGATGTCCGTGGTACCCGCTCAAAGGCATGCGTAAGATGCAAGACCGTCTCCTACGCGCGCGGCTCGACGGAGTCTCGCCCTCCAGGTAGCTGATGCATCGCTTCCGCCAGCGCCTTCACCTCCACCGGCAGGCCGGCGATGAGGAAGTAGACGCGGTCGGCTTCGGCGGCGAGGCGCTGGTTGACGCGGCCGAGGGCATCGCGATAGGCGCGCCCCAGCGGGTATTCCGGCACGAGTCCGAGGCCAACCTCGTTGGAGACGAGAAGGAGGTCGGCCTCGGCCTCGTGGTATGCGGCGAGCAGCGCATCCGTTGCGCTTCGGATGCGGTCGTCCGCCGTCGCTTCGTCAACGAGCAGCAGATTGCTCACCAGCAGCGTCAGACAATCGAGTAGGTAACAGTCCGTCTCGGCGGCGTGGGCGCGGATGGCCGCCGCCGCGTCCAGCGGGCACTCCACCGTGCGCCAGTCGGCGGGACGCTCTGACCGGTGTTTGGCGATGCGCGCGGCCATCTCCTCATCATATGCCTGCGCGGTGGCTAGGTACGTCACCCGCCCGCCGTGCGCCGCCGCAAACCGCTCGGCAAAAGTGCTCTTGCCGCTGCGCGCGCCCCCCAGAATTAATGTCAATTCGCCCATAATACCCCTGAGTAAAACAGCCCCAGCCGGGGATGGCTGGGGCCGATGACATGCGCGCTGGGCATCGTCGGCGCACCACAACCCTCCCACGAGGCTGTACTGCATTGCGCGCCTGACCGGTCTCCTGGCTTCCGCGTCGTCCTCCCCGCGCGCCTTCCCATCGAACGGCTCGAGAGGACGTTCGTCCTCCAGCACCGACAGTGGCATATTGCGCGGTTCGTCAGCGGTGACAGTTGCGGGGCAGCGCCGGATTCGCACCGGCTTCCCGACATCAGACAGGTGTAGTGTAGCGGAGAAAGTGCAGAACGTCAAGCCGCGTTGGCGGCATCCGCCAGCACCTCGCGCAGCCGCGCGAACTGCGTTTCGGCGTTGAAGTGGGCGGCGACGCGGGCGCGGCCCGCGCGCCCCATGGCGGCGCGACGGGCGGGATCGGCGTAGAGGGTGAGGAAGGCGTCGGCGAAGATGGCGGCGTCGCCGGGCAGCAGCAGGCCGGTTTCGCCGTCCCCCACCGCCTCGGGCAAGCCGCCGACATTCGCGGCGAGCACCGGACGCTCCAGCGCCATCGCCTCGATGGCCGCCAGGCCCAGCCCCTCGCGCCGCGAGGGCATCAGCACGACATCGCAGGCCGCGAAGTAGGGGAGCGGGTCGGCCTGGAAGCCGGCGAAGATCACGCGGTCGCCCAGCCCGAGTGCCTCCGCCTGGTCGCTGAGCGTCAGCGCGTCTTCGCCGTCGCCCACCAGCAGCAGGCGCGCTTCCGGCTGCTTCGCCAGCACGCGTGGCCACCCCTCAACCGCCAGCGCCTGCCCCTTCTCCGGCGCCAGCCGCCCGA